>NZ_JBAQWU010000343.1:0-11782 GCF_049299075.1 Gordonia sp. (in: high G+C Gram-positive bacteria) | reverse complement strand
CCGGTGGATCCGGCGGAGTTGCGAGCGGCAGTGCTGGCCGTCGCCGACTGGCTGCACGACGACACGCTCCCGGCGCCGTCGCGACCGGCGCTGGCCGCCGCCGTCCGACTAACTGCCCGGGCCCTGGCGCAGGATCTTCCCGGCAACGCCGTGGAAGTGCGCGTCCCGCCATTCGTGGCCGTCCAATGCTGCGCGGGGGTGCGCCACACCAGGGGCACGCCGCCCAACGTGCTCGAGGCCCGGCCACGCGAGTGGCTGCTGGTGGCCACTGGGCTCGCCGACCTCGACGTGGCGATCGCCGAACACCGCATCAGCGCTTCTGGGCACCGCGCTGCCGACATTCTCGCCGGTCTGCCGATCGTGCGGCTGCGCTCATGACTCATTCGCACGTCTGATCACCGCGCCCGAAGCGGCGCCCCGGCCGATCGCGGGCTGACGCTGTGCGCGATAGCGACGTCCAACACACCTCGTCGCTGATCCTGTGCAAACGCCGGTGCCGCTGCGTAAACTCGCAGAGTACGTACGCCCGTTCCCCAGCCCACGAAACCGGAGCGTCCAGGTGACAGATCTCTCTCTCGATTCCATCGACGAACCAGAGAACTCCCCGCGCGAAGAATGCGGTGTTTTCGGTGTCTGGGCCCCCGGCGAGGACGTCGCGAAGCTCACCTACTACGGCCTCTACGCCTTGCAGCATCGTGGGCAGGAGGCCGCTGGTATCTCCGTCGGCGACGGCTCGCAGGTGCTGGTATTCAAGGATCTCGGTCTGGTCAGTCAGGTCTTCGACGAGCAGACGCTCGCCTCCATGCAGGGCCATATCGCCGTCGGCCACTGCCGCTACTCGACCACCGGCTCGACGACGTGGGAGAACTCTCAGCCGATCTTCCGGCACACCGCGGCCGGTAACGCCGTCGCGCTCGGCCACAATGGCAACCTGGTGAACACCGCCGAGCTGGCCCAGCGCGCCCGGGACCTTGGGATCTACAGCCGCAGCGAGACCGCCAGCTCCGACTCGGACGTGATCGGCGCCCTGCTGGCCCATGAGGCCGCCGACAAGACCCTGGAACAGGCGGCGCTGGAACTCCTGCCGACCTTGCGTGGTGCCTTCTGCCTCACCTTCCAGGACGAGAACACCCTGTACGCCGCCCGCGATCCGCACGGCGTCCGTCCGCTGAGCCTGGGCCGCCTGGACCGCGGTTGGGTGGTCGCCTCGGAGACCGCTGCGCTGGACATCGTCGGCGCGTCCTTCGTTCGTGACATCGAGCCGGGTGAGCTGCTCGCGATCGATGCCGACGGCGTCCGCAGTACGCGCTTCACCGAGGCCACCCCGAAGGGGTGCATCTTCGAGTATGTCTACCTGGCCCGCCCGGACAGTGTGATCAACGGCCGGTCGGTGCACTCGGCGCGCGTGGACATCGGGCGCCGTCTGGCCCGCGAGGCCCCGGCCCCGATCGGTGACCTGGTGATCCCGGTGCCCGAATCCGGCACACCCGCCGCTGTCGGCTACGCCCAAGAATCGGGTATCCCCTACGGCCAAGGCTTGATGAAGAACGCGTACGTGGGACGTACCTTTATTCAACCAAGCCAGACCATCCGGCAACTCGGTATCCGGCTTAAGCTGAACCCGCTGAAAGAAGTGATTCGCGGTAAGAAGCTCGTGGTGGTCGATGATTCGATCGTCCGCGGTAACACCCAGCGGGCCCTGATCCGGATGTTGCGGGAAGCTGGCGCCGCCGAGGTGCATGTGCGCATCGCGTCCCCGCCGGTGCGGTGGCCCTGCTTTTACGGCATCGACTTCGCCTCGCCAGCCGAGCTGATCGCCAACGGCATGGAGTCCGAGGCAGGCATGGTCGAGGGCATCCGCAAGGCGATCGATGCGGACTCGTTGTCGTACCTCAGCATTGACGGCATGGTCGCCGCCAGCGAGCAGCCAGCCGATGCGCTGTGCATGGCGTGCTTCGACGGGCACTACCCGATCGAGCTTCCGCAAGAGACCTCGATGGGCAAAGCGGTTCTGGAGACAATCCTGGCCGTGCCCAACGACAACGCCAGCGCATTGATGCGGCCGTAGGTTCGCCCGATCCGCTGCGGTAACCTTGCCGCAGACCATCCGTATCCTCCCCGGTCTTGATTAATCAGGAGTGCTTCGACCATGAACGACGGCCCCGCCCACCCGATCGACAGCGGAGCCGGAGCCTCGTACGCGGCCGCTGGCGTGGACATCGATGCCGGTGAACGCGCTATCGAGCTGTTCGCCCCGCACGCCAAGCGCGCCACCCGCCCCGAAGTGATGGGCGGCCTCGGCGGGTTCGCCGGGCTGTTCGCCCTCAAGGGTGACTACCGTGAGCCGGTGCTCGCCGCCTCCAGCGACGGCGTCGGCACCAAGCTGGCCGTCGCACAAGCGCTCGGCATTCACCACACCGTCGGCCGCGACCTGGTTGCCATGGTCGTCGACGACCTCGTGGTCTGCGGCGCTGAGCCGCTCTTCCTGCAGGATTACATCGCCATCGGCAAGGTGGTCCCAGAAGTGGTGGCCGACATTGTGCGCGGCATTGCCGACGGCTGCTTCGAGGCTGGCTGCGCGTTGCTGGGCGGCGAGACCGCCGAGCACCCCGGCCTGATGGAAGACGGCCACTACGACATCTCCGCCACCGGCGTGGGAGTGGTGGAAGCCGACGCGATTCTCGGCCCGGACCGGGTCCGACCGGGCGATGTGGTGATCGCGATGGGTAGTTCCGGACTGCATTCCAACGGTTACTCGCTGGCACGCAAAGTGCTGCTGGAGTGGGGCCGGATGGATCTGGAGGGACACGTCGAAGAGTTCAGCCGCACCCTCGGTGAAGAAATGCTGGAGCCGACCCGTATCTACGCGAAGGATTGCCTCGCGTTGACTGCCGAGACTGAGGTGCGGACCTTCGCGCATGTCACCGGCGGTGGTCTCGCCGACAACCTGGGCCGGGTGCTTCCGGCCGGGGTGTCCGCGCAACTGGAACGTGCCTCCTGGGCGCCGGCCCCGATCTTCTCGATGATCGCCCAGCGCGGCCGCGTCGAACGCGCCGAAATGGAGCGCACCTTCAACATGGGTGTCGGCATGGTCGCCATCGTGGCGCCGGAGGATACCGACCGAGCGCAGGCCATCCTCACTGCCCGCCACGTGGATAACTGGATTCTCGGATCGGTCGGCCGCGCCGGTGAACCGGGTGCCGCAGGCAGCGCAGAACTGATCGGCGACTACCCGCGCTTCTGAGCCGTTCGACCCTTCGACAAGCTCAGGGGGCGGTGGCAAGCTCGGCGGAGGATCGCTCTGGGGGCGGTGGCAAGCTCGGCGGAGGATCGCTCCGGGGGCGGTGGCAGGCTCGGCGGAGGATCGCTCCGGGCGCGGACGCGGGTGGAAGCACCGAAAAACCCTGCACGCGCCGAAGGCGTGCAGGGTTTCTCGGTGTTGTACCTGTTGTCAGGCGTGTCGCCACTCGTCTTGCGTCGACCAGCTGTCCTGGTCGGACGTGTCGTCGACCGGAGAGTGGGTAAGACCTTCGCCGCCGGACAGCTCGCGCTGCAGGCTGTCGAGGTCAGTGTTATGAGTGGAGTACTTAAGCTGACGAGCGACCTTCGTCTGCTTTGCTTTTGCCCGGCCACGGCCCATAAGGGACCCCCTCGCACAATGACGGGGCGGCCAGTTTTTGGCGGCCCCGTTCTACTCGTTAGGTGTATTCCTACCGAGCAGTCTACCCCAGTTTTTGACTAGGGGCGGCCACGGAGGCGATTCACTGCGGCGCGTCCGGCCTGGACCGTCTCGTCGGCGGTGTAGTAGTCAGGTTCGATGCGGGCGGCGACCCCGCCAGCGGTAGTCAGGTGGGCGTCGACCGGCACTGACCGTTTGACGAGGGCCAGGGCGATGGGTCCCAGCTCGTGGTGATCGACGACGGTGCCGATACGGCCGATTGTGCGCCCGTCAAGTAGCACCGCATCGTCGGTCGCCGGGCGCTCGTCGGCGCTGCCGTCTAGGTGCAGCAGCACCAGGCGGCGCGGCGGACGCCCCAGGTTCTGCACCCGGGCGACCGTCTCCTGCCCGCGGTAGCAGCCCTTTTCCAGGTGAACCGCACCGAATTCGGCGGGGCTGCCGATCCAGTCGGCTTCGTGGGCGATGGTGCGCTCGTCGGTGTCGCGCCCGAGCCGGGGCGTCATGGCCGCCACCCGCAGCGCTTCTTGCGTCCAGATTCCGGCCTCGGTGGCACCGGCGGCGACGATCTCGGTCCACCACTGGCGCACCTCGGTGTCCGGGACTATCAGATCCACCACCGGCAGGCTCCGGCCCTCGCCGGTGGGGGGCATAATGCGCCAGAACCCGAGCGGCTCATCCTCGTGATGCATCTCGGGAAGGTCGCCGGCGTCGTAGATCTGGGCGTCGGGGTGAATCTCCAGCATCTCGGCCAGCGGCCCGCTGCGGGTGGCCGGGCCGATCAGGGTCAGCACGTGCATGTCAGCGCGCGCGGTGACCGTCACCGCGGAGCGAAAGACCATCCGGCTCAGGTATTCCGCCAGCGGACCGCCGCGCTGGTGCTCGGTGTCCAGCCAGGTCACCAGGTCGACATCGGTCAGCACGAAGTGATCCTCGACCCGGCCGTTGCCGTCTAGCGAGAGACTTTCGGCGCTCTTCCGGTCGCCCAACCCGGCCACATCCTGGCTGACGATCGAGTGCAGCCAGGTCAGCCGGTCACCGCCAGCCAGTTCCAAGACGGCCCGATCGCTGCGGTCGACCAGCACCGCCGAGCGTGCGGCGGCGCGCTGCTCGCCGAGCGGATCGCCGTAGTGCCATGCGACACCGGGACTCGGGTCGTCGTCGGGCGTGGGCACCGCGGTGGGGTGGTTGAGCAGGATCGGCGAACGGTCGGTGGCCATGGCTGCCAGCTTACGGACTCACTGCCGGACGAACGCGTCCACGCTGGAGTCGGTATGCGAACCTGTAGCGGTGACGCTGATCGTGGTTTCCGGCGACGGACGGGTGCTCGACCCGGAGCAACCGCTCCTGCACGCCGACGATCTCGCGGCGCTGCGCGGCGACGGAGTCTTCGAGACCCTGCTTGTTCGGGGCGGGCGCGCCTGCCTGGCGGGCCCACACCTGGACCGATTGCGGGCCGGGGCTGCCGAACTCGACCTGCCCGCGCCGGACCTACCTGCGCTGCGCCGGGCGATCGACGTCGCGACCGCGCACTGGGGGAATGCCGAGGGCATGCTGCGCATTGTCTTTTCTCGGGGGCGGGAGAGTCGTCCGGGTCAACCGACCTGCTATCTGACCCTGCATGACGTCCCCGATCGGGTCGCGGCCGCGCGGCGCGATGGCGTCACCGCGATCACCCTGCCGTGGTCGCCGCCGCCGCTAGCCCGGATCAAATCGCTGGCCTACGCGGGGCATGCCGCCGCCTCCCGGGAGGCGCTCGCCCGCGGCGGCGACGATGCGGTTCTCGTCGGCGCCGACGGCGTCGTGTTCGAGGGGCCGCGGTCGTCGATCGTGATCGCTGCGGACGGTGAACTGCTCACCCCGCCGCGGAGTCTGCCGATTCTGCCGGGCGTCACCGCCGCTGCCCTGGGAGCTCGGGAGCGGATGCTGACCGTCGACGATTTGCGGCACGCCGACGGTGTGTGGCTGGTCTCCGCGGTGACGCTGGCCGCCCCGATTCGGATACTGGACGGGGTATTGCTGGGCCGATCCGCGTCGATGGATGTGTCTTCGGCCACGAAACCGTAAAAGCCCTGGGCCTTTAGTCCCGGAACGGTCGCTTGTGGGGTCTTTCAGTCGTACGGTGTCCCGAGGTACTACTCGAAGTAGTACGACGATCTCGAGAGGGGCCCGGCGTGGACGTGGTTGACATATCGCGGTGGCAGTTCGGCATCACCACCGTCTATCACTTCATCCTTGTTCCGCTGACCATCGGCCTGGCGCCGATGATCGCGATCATGCAGACGGTGTGGGTTAAGACCGGCAACGAGGCGTGGCTGCGCGCCACCAAATTCTTCGCCAAGCTCTTCTTAATCAACTTCGCCCTCGGCGTGGCTACCGGCATCGTGCAGGAATTCCAGTTCGGCATGAACTGGAGCCAATACAGCCGGTTCGTCGCTGACGTCTTCGGCGCCCCGCTGGCAATGGAGGGGCTGGTCGCCTTCTTCCTCGAGTCGACGTTCCTCGGCCTGTGGTTCTTCGGTTGGAAGCGCTTGTCCAAGGGCGTGCACCTGGCCTGCATCTGGCTCGTCGCCATCGGCGTTACCGCCTCGGCGTACTTCATCATCGCCGCCAACTCGTTTATGCAGCATCCCGTCGGGGTGGAGTGGAATGAGACGCTGCAGCGGCCGCAGATGACCAGCATCTGGCAGGTGCTGACCAACAACACGACAATGCTTGCCTTCCCGCACGTGATCCTCGGAGCGTGGCTTACCGCGGCCACCGTCGTCGCTGTGGTCTGCCTCTACTGGATGGCCCGCAACTCGGTGCGCGCCAAGCAGCTCGCCGCCGGGAGTGCGCCGGTCACCACCGCGCCCAGCCAGCTCGGTGCGAGCAGCGAGCAGCTGATGGACGAAAACCGGAACCTGTGGCGTCCGGTCGCGTTGTTCGCGCTGTGGATGACAGTGTTCTCCGGAATCGGTTTGTTCATCACCGGTGACGCGCAAGGGCAGCTGATGTTCAAACAGCAGCCGATGAAGATGGCCGCAGCCGAATCGCTGTGCAAGACCGAAACCGGCGCGGGTTTCTCGGTGCTGAGTATCGGCACCCAGAACAACTGCGCCCACATCAATCACCTCATCGTGATCCCGAACATGCTCTCGTTCCTGTCCGACCACACCTTTGACAGCCGCGTCCAGGGCGTCGAAGAGCTGCAGGCGCAGTACGAAGCGGAATTCGCGAAGGCGCGCGAAGAGGGACGACTCTCGCGCATGGTCGCCGAAAGCAGTGCCTTCCCGGCCGGGCAGAACTTCGCCCCGAACTTGTTTGTCACGTACTGGAGCTTCCGCGCCATGATCACCTGGGCGCTCGGCTCCGTGGTGGTCGCCCTGGGCGGACTATTCTTGCTGCGCAAGAAGCGGCCGGGCGGCGGCCTGGAAGTGAGTCGCAAAGCCGCTGTCGTCGGCCTCTGGATGCTGCCCACGCCGTTCCTGGCGAACGCCTCGGGCTGGATTTTCACCGAAATGGGCCGACAGCCGTGGGTCGTGGTTCCGAACTGGGCCAACCCCGAGGAGGCTGACCCGTTCAAGATCAGCATGCTGGTCAAGGACGGTGTCTCATTCAACGGCACCGGACTGGTGTGGACGTCGCTGATCATCTTCACGCTCCTCTATGCGGCGCTGGGCGTCGTATGGTTCATGCTCGAACGCCGTTATGTGCGCGAGGGTCCAGCTGCGGCTGAGGATCCGGACGCCGAAACTCCCGACGAATCGGAGAGTGACAAACTCTCCTTCGCTTACTGAGAAGGGTGACCTGACATGAACCCCACCACCCTGCAGATCGTCTGGTTCGTTCTGATCGCGGTCCTGTTTACCGGATACTTTGTGCTGGAGGGCTTTGACTTCGGCGTCGGCATGCTGATGTCCTTCCTCGGTAAAGGCCGCGGCCCCGAAGCGGCCGAAGACGGCGATAAGCGCCGCCGCCTGATCATCAACACGATCGGCCCGGTTTGGGACGGTAACGAGGTGTGGCTGCTGACCGCGGGCGGCGCGCTGTTCGCGGCGTTCGGTGGCTGGTACGCCACCATGTTCTCCGGCTTCTATCTGCCGCTGCTGCTGATTCTGCTCGCGCTGATCGTGCGCGTCTGCGCCATCGAATGGCGAGGCAAGATCAACGATCCGAAGTGGCGGAAGTGGTGCGACGTCGGGATCGCGGTCGGCTCCTGGGTGCCGGCCCTCCTCTGGGGTGTCGCCTTCGCGAACATCGTGCGCGGCGTCCAGATCGAGTTCCGCGACCCCAACCACGTCTACCTCGGCGGATTCTGGAATCTACTGAATCCGTACGCCCTCGTCGGTGGACTCACCACCCTCGTGGTCTTCCTGACTCACGGCGCGATCTTCATCGCGCTGAAGACCAAGGGCCAGATGCGCGAGGACGCCGTCACGCTGGCTGCGCGTCTGTCGCTGGCCATGCTGGTGATTGCCGGCACCTTCCTGGTGTGGACGCAGCTGGCCTATGGCAAGACCTGGACGTGGGCGCTGGTCGCCATCGGCGCCGCCGCCGCGCTGCTCGTGGTGTTCGCCACCAACAAGCAGCGTGAAGGCCTGGCGTTCTTGGGCACGGCGGTCGCGATCATGGCCACAGTGGCGCTGCTCTTCGGTTCGTTGTACCCCTACGTCATGCCCTCGACGTTGGGTGACGACCAGGGCTTGACCATCATGAACAGCTCATCGAGCGAGTACACCCTGATGGTGATGACCTGGGCTGCGGCGATCATGACACCCATCGTGATCGGCTATCAGGCCTGGAGTTACTGGGTCTTCCGGCAGCGTATTTCGATTGACGACGTCCCCGACCAGGCGGCCGGACTGCCCCTGTCGGAATCGGTATCGTCGGACCAGTGAGTGCCGCGCCGCCCCTGGATCCGCGTCTGCTGAAGTACTCGCCGTCGGCGCGCGGGTATGTGATCTTCACAGCGGTATTCCAGGCGGCGACGGTGGTGGCCACCGTGGTGGCGGCGTTTGCGCTGGCCGGGCTGCTCGCCGAGATCATCACCGATCCGGCCACGCGTAGCTTTGCCGCGCAGGCCACCCACCTGTGGGTGCTCGGTTGTGCGCTCACGGTGCGTGTCGGCGTCGGCTACCTGGCCGGGCGGTACGCCCATCGGGCCGCGTACGGCTCCATCGCCGAGTTGCGGGTCGCCGCCCTGGACCGGCTGACCGATCCGGCGCACACCAGCCCACGGACCCTGCTGACCGCTCGGGAACGTGCCCTGACCGTGCTGCTGCGTGGGCTCGACTCGCTTGTCGCCTACTTCGCCGGCTACCTGCCTGCGCTGCTCGCGACGGCGATCATCACCCCGGTGGTGGTGATCGTGATGGCCTTCGTCGATTTCACCTCGGCGCTCATCGTGATCGTCACGCTCCCACTGATTCCGGTCTTCATGGTGCTGATCGGTCTGATGACCCGCGACCGTACCCAGCACAAGCTCGAAGCGATGAGCGCGCAGACCGCGCAACTGATGGATCTGCTCACCGGACTGCCAACGCTGCGCGCTCTCGGCCGCGCCCAGGGTCCGGCCGCGCGCGTGCAGCGCCTCGGCGAGAAGTTGCGCATCACCACGATGTCGTCGCTGCGGGTCGCGTTCCTGTCCGGCGCCGCGCTCGAGTTCATTGCGACGCTCAGCGTCGCCCTGGTTGCCGTCAGCATCGGTCTGCGCCTGGTCTTCGGCGAGATGACGCTCTACGCCGGCATCCTCGCCCTGATCCTCGCGCCGGAGGCCTACCTCCCGTTGCGCCAGGTCGGAGCCCAGTTCCACAACTCGGAGGACGGGATGGCCGCAGCTCGCGAGGTGATGGAGTTCATTGAAGCTCCCGACGACGCTTCGCCGCTCCCTGCCGCTGCTCCGCCGCTCCCTGAGCTTGTCGAAGGGTCACCCGGCGCCACGGTCGTCTTGGCCAGCGTCGGCATCTTCGGCCGCGACGGTTGGGCGCCGCGCGAGCTGTCAGCCGCCATCAAACCCGGCCGCGTCAGCGTCCTGGCCGGACCCAACGGCAGCGGTAAGTCGTCGGTGCTGTCGGTGATCCTGGGCCTGCTCCGCCCCGATGAAGGCAGCGTGTGGGTGGATCCGGACGCGACCCTCGCCTGGTTACCGCAACATCCGGTCGTTCTCCCCGGGACTGTCCGGGAGAACCTGGAGTTCTTCGGCGTGCCCGACCCCGAACGTCTCGCCGCCGCGTGCGCCGCCACCGGATTCGACGCCGTCCTGGCGGAGCTGCCGGACGGTATGGAAGCGGTGCTCGGCGCCAGCGGTGCCGGGCTGTCCGCCGGTCAGCGGCAGCGACTTGCGCTCACCCGCGTACTGGCCGCACCCGCCTCCCTCCTGCTTCTCGACGAACCCACCGCGCACCTCGACCCTGACAGCGAAGACTCGGTGCTCGCCGCGGTCACTGAGCGCGCGGCAGCCGGCGCCACCGTTGTGATGGTCGCGCACCACGGCGAAGCGATCGGCGTCGGCGACGTCGTCGTGGAACTCGCGGGGGTGGCCGATGCGGTCTGATCCCATGTTCCGTGCGCTCCGGTTCTTCGGTCTCGGCGTGCGGCCGGTGATTGCCTCGGTGCTGCTGGGCGCGGCCGGTGCGTTGTCGGCGCTCGGGCTCGCCGCGCTCTCCGCTTGGCTGATCACCCGCGCCTGGCAGATGCCGCCGGTGCTCTACCTGTCGGTGGCGGTGACCGCCGTGCGCGCTCTGGGCATCTCACGTGCGCTGTTCCGGTATCTCGAACGGCTCGCCACCCACAACGCCGCGCTCGACGCGATGAGCAAAGCGCGCACCCGCATCTATCGCGTCCTGGCCGGCGGCTCGCCCGCCTACTCGGTGGGGCTGCGGCAGTCGCAACTGCTGGCCCGGACTGCCGATGATGTCGACGACATCGGCAACGCGATGATTCGCGGCCTGGTCCCGATGGCTGTCGGCGCGGTGACCGCGCTGGCCGCGGTGATCATCATGGCCACGGTGTCGCCGCTGGCCGCGGTGATCCTCGCGGTGGCCCTGCTGGTGAGTGGCGTCATCGCGCCGTGGCTCGCCGCACGCGGGGCAGCAAGGGCGATCGCGGGCAGCGCGCGGGCCCGCGAAGACGTCGCCGACGAGACCTCGGTGCTGCTCTGGCATGGACCCGAACTGGTGGTCGCCGGGCGCCGGGGGCAGGTGCTCGACGATCTGCGGGCGGCCGACGGGCGGCTCGCACGGACCACGGATACCGGGGCCAGCTGGGAAGTCTCGGCGGCCTCGGTCACTCCGCTCGCCTTGGGCGTGAGCGTGGTGGCGGCCGCGTTGATTGCCGTCGACCTGGCCACCCGCGTTACCGGCTCACTCGCTGATGTCTCCGCGCACGACACCCGCTTCACCCCGATGCTGTTCGGCATTCTGGTGCTGCTGCCGCTGTCGTCATTCGAGATGACCGGACCGCTCACCGAAGCCGGGATCGCGTGGCAGCGGGGAAGGCAGGCGGCACGACGAGTGTTGCAGCTCGTCGCCGGGGCTGACCCTTCGACGGAGCTCAGGGAGCGGGAGACGGAGCTCAGGGAGCGGGGGACGGAGCTGGGGGAGCCCGAGACGCACGGCGATCCGGTATTCGTTACCGCGCCGACCGCACTGACCGCCGATCGGCTGAGCTGGGGATGGGACCGTCCGCTCGGGCCTGATGGCGGCCTCGACCTGACGCTCGAACCCGGGGCGCGGCTGGTGGTGGTCGGGCCCAGCGGATGCGGCAAGTCGTCGCTGCTGATGACGCTCGCCGGACTGCTGCCGCCGCTGCGCGGTGCGGTCACCGGTAGCGAGGCGGCCTGTTACTTCGCCGAGGAAGCGCACCTGTTCTCCACGTCGGTGCGGGAGAACCTGCTCGTCGCCCGCGGTGATGCCACCGACGACGAGGTGCGCGGCGCGCTGGAGGCGGTCGGACTCGCCCCGTGGGCCACGGGTCTGCCTGGCGGTATCGACACCGATCTGGTGGGCGGCGGGGCGGCGCTCTCCGGCGGCCAGCGGCGGCGGCTGCTCCTGGCGCGCGCCCTGCTGCACCCGGCCTCGATTGTGCTGCTCGATGAACCGGTCGAACATCTCGACACTGTGGACG
>NZ_JBAQWU010000342.1:0-1754 GCF_049299075.1 Gordonia sp. (in: high G+C Gram-positive bacteria) | reverse complement strand
GCATCCAGCTCGGCCAACCAGCCCGATTCCGGCGCGGGCACCACATGCCGATGCTCAGCCACCGGCAGCGGTGCGGCCGGATCACCGCCCTGCGCCGCGATCATCGCGCGCCAGGAGTCCATCGCCTGCCCACCGGCCAGGTGCTCGGCCGGGTCGACGTCGTCGAGCCCACCGGCCGCCAGCATTTCCCGCGCGAGGGCCAAGGTCAGTTCGACGACGTCGCCGGGCCCCCCGCCAGCCAGCACCTCCACCGACTCGGCCACCTCCAGCGCATTGCCCGCCGAGCGGCCCAGGGGCACGGACATGTCGGTCAGCAACGCCGACGTGCGCACCCCGGCGTCGCCGCCGAGCGCCACCATCGTCCGCGCCAGCTCAGCGGCGTCGTCGTGGGAGGTCATGAATGCGCCGGAGCCCACCTTCACGTCCAGCACCAGCGCACCGGTGCCTTCGGCGATCTTCTTGCTCATGATCGACGCCGCGATCAGCGGGATCGAGGCGACGGTGCCGGTGACATCGCGCAGCGCATATAGTTTGCGGTCGGCGGGGGCAAGCTCGTCGGACGCCGCGCAGATCACCGCACCGACCGCTTCGAGTTGCGCGCGCATCTGCGCCGCCGACACCCGGGCCGAGAAGCCCGGGATGGATTCCAGTTTGTCCAGGGTCCCGCCGGTGTGCCCGAGTCCGCGCCCGGACAACTGCGGCACGGCCAGCCCGTACGACGCGATCAGCGGCGTCAGCGGCAGGGTGATCTTGTCGCCGACACCGCCTGTGGAGTGCTTGTCAACGGTGGTCAGCGGCCGCCCGCCGCGGGACAGCCCGCGCAGATCCATCCGCTCGCCGGAGTCGACCATCGCGCGCGTCCAGTCGGCGACCTCCTGACGGCTCATCCCCCGCCACACGACGGCCATCGCGAGCGCCGACATCTGCTCGGGCGCCACCGCGCCGGCGGTGAACCCGTGGACGACGGCGTCGATCTGCGCCGTCGTCAGTTCTCCACCGTCGCGTTTGACGCCGATGATGCTCACTGGGTCGAGCGCCCCGCTCACCGCTGCGCTCCGCGTACCCGCGCGAGGTCGTCGGGCCCGAACGCCTCGGGCAGCAGCTCGACAAGCGCGCGCGGCCCGTGCGGGGAGTCGATGATCAGTCCCGGACCGCCGAACTCCAACAGCACCTGACGGCACCGACCACAGGGCATCAGAATTGCGCCGTCGGCGTCACAGACCGACACCGCGCGCAACTCACCGAGACCGCCGGTCACCATCGCGCACACCAGCGCGACTTCGGCGCAGACACCCAGTCCGTATGAGACATTCTCCACATTGCATCCAAGAGCGATGTGACCGGACGCACTGACCCCGGCAGCGCCGACCGGAAAGCCCGAGTACGGGGCATACGCCCTGTTCATCGCCTCCCGTGCCGCTTCCCTCAGATGCGCGAAGTCGACTTCCGTGGTCATCTCTTCCCTCCAATTCCCCAAACGCTAAAGGTAAGGCAAACCTAATACTCGAATAGGTCTTCGGTCACATTGTTACCGAGATTTAGAACAACACTCAGCTTGGGTTTAAAGTCATTGTTCATTGGGTCCTTGGGCCGTGTCTGAACATGTCCCGGCAGTCCCCGAGCCCACAGTCGACACCAGGAGGCGTAGTACGCATGAGCACCCCCACTGAGGTCGCACCGGATCCGGTGCGCAAACGCACCCGATATCGGGGTGACCCAGGCATGTGGGCGTGGGTGCTCCAGCGCATCACCGG
>NZ_JBAQWU010000341.1:0-8031 GCF_049299075.1 Gordonia sp. (in: high G+C Gram-positive bacteria) | reverse complement strand
GGCTGCGGAGGGTGAAGTCGCGGTGGGTGTGGTGGTGTCCGGATCGGGATTCGGGGTGAGGAAGGCGAAGCCTAGGCGGGCTTCGAGGCGTTTCTCGAAGCCTGAGCGGTCGTCGGGTGGGGCGTGGGCGCCCTGCTGCGGCAGTAGTTCTGGATGGTGGGTGGGGTTGAGTTCCCAGGGTCCTTGGGTGCCGGTTGGGCGCCAGGCCATGCGGCCGGCGTTCGGGCCGGTGGCGAGAATAACGGTCTCCCACTGGCCGACGTTGGGGCCGACCCAGCGGTTGTGGCCGCCGCAGCATGAGCCGATGGTGTCGATGTCGGTGCGACCGCCCTGGGCCCAGTCGGGGCTGTGGTGTGCCTCGGTGCGGATGAAGGGGGCGTCGCAGGCTGAGGCGGTGCAGCCGCCGTCGCGGGCGAAGAGCATTAGGCGTTGGGCTTTGTTGGCGAATCGGTTCTTTTTGCCGCGGCCGAGGTAGAGCGCTTCGCGGGTGTGGTGGCGGAATACGGCCAGGTGTGGGGTGGCGTCGGCGGCGAGTTCGATGAGGTCGGCGACCGGGATGAGTGTGCCCGCGGCGCCGATGCCGATACCGGCGTGGCGGGCCAGGTCGGCGTCGGACACTGAGATTACGATTTCGGTCGGGATCCGGTCGGGGCGGCCCAGGCCCTTGTTGGCGAGGAAGAAGTCGATGATTGCTTCGTGGCCGCGTTGGTCGGCGGTGCGGTCGTCACGCACGCGGGCGGCTGCGAGGGCCTGGTCGTCGGCGTCCTCGCTGCCGCGCGGGCTGTTCGGGTCGGCGGGGTTGTTGATGCCGGGGGCAGCGAGCTTCGTGAAGATCACGGCGAGCTTCTCTTTCAGTGCCGGGGTGAGTTTGCCGGCGAGTTTGCTCATGAGCTGGTCGTCTTGTGCGCTGATGCTCAAGGCGCGCTGACGTTGCCGATCCTGGGGTTCGGTGTACGCGCCGTCGGGGTCGATCAGGGCGAGCAGGCGTGCGCCGGCCTTCTCCAGGTCGGTGGGGGATAGGCTGCGCGCGTGCTGGGCTAGCTCGGCCTCGATCGTCGTGTGATCGGTGGGGTCGATGGAGTCGGGCACTTTTTTCATGATCGCGGCGATGACCAGTGCGTGGGCGGCGCCGATCTGACCGGAGGCTACGGCGTCGGCGGTCGCGGGTAGTGCTGGCTCGCGTGTGTCGCCGGTCAGTGTGGTCGGGCGGGTGAGGCGCAGGGCGAGGGCGTTGCGGCGTGTGGTCTCGCCGCGGCCCAGGCGGTGGCCGAGGGCCAGGTATGCGGGCATGGTGAGGAAGCCGGCGGCGCGGTGAATTGAGCGGTCGCTGCCCTCGAGGTAGAGGTTGGCTGAGAGGCCGTCGAAGCGGCGCCGGATCCGTTCGGACACTTCCACCGAGTGGGCGAGGTCGGCTTCGGAGGCTTGCGTCAGGTTGGTGGCGGCGAGCTTTGCGGCGGCGGTGTCCATCACCTGCAGCAGTCCGAGCGCGTCGTCGGGTAGCACGGTACCGATGCGCGCGGCGAGTTCGGTTTCACTGATCGGTGCGGCGTCGGGGCCGCCGATCGCGATGAATGCGTGTTCGGTAGCCGCACCGTCCTTATCGGCGGTCGCATTGTCGAGGCTGACGTATCGATCACCGTCGCCGTGTACGGGACTGCCGATCATCTGATTCACCTCCTTCCCGGGCGGGCCGGGATTTCTTATTCCTCACCATAGGTCGCACCTCCGACAAATCGTTGGCCGCCGATCTCATAGGACTGCGCGCCGACACCGCACTCGGTTCGCGCTTCGCCGAACCCGTAGACTCCGTGGGGTGAGCATGGTCATTCCCACCCCGTACGAGGACCTGCTGCGGCGCGTCATGGAGACCGGCGCGGCCAAGGCCGACCGGACCGGGACCGGAACCCGCAGCGTCTTCGGCGCACAGCTCCGCTACGACCTGTCCGCAGGATTCCCGCTGGTCACCACCAAGAAGGTGCACCTCAAGTCCATCGTGTACGAGCTGCTCTGGTTTCTGCGGGGTGACTCCAATGTGCGCTGGCTGCAGGAGCATGGCGTGACGATCTGGGATGAGTGGGCTGACCCCGACGGCGAACTCGGCCCGGTGTACGGCGTGCAGTGGCGCAATTGGCCCACCCCGTCCGGTGAGCACATCGACCAGATCCAGACCGCCCTGGACCTGCTCGCGTCGGACCCGGATTCGCGGCGCAACATCGTGTCGGCGTGGAACGTCGGGGAGATCCCGCAGATGGCGTTGCCGCCGTGCCACGCCTTCTTCCAGTTCTATGTCGCCGACGGCAAGCTCAGCTGCCAGCTCTACCAGCGCAGCGCCGACCTATTTCTCGGCGTGCCCTTCAACATCGCGTCCTACGCGCTACTCACGCACATGATGGCGCAGCAGGCCGGACTGGGCGTCGGCGAGTTCATCTGGACTGGCGGCGACTGCCATATCTACGACAACCACGTCGACCAGGTGACTGAACAACTCTCTCGGGAACCCTTCGGGTACCCGAAACTCGAACTGCGGCAAGCAGATTCGATCTTCGACTACAGCTACGACGACGTGCAGGTGGTTGGCTACACTTCGCATCCGGCCATCAAAGCGCCGGTCGCGGTCTGACGTTCAGAGCCCGAGCCGAGTGGCGACCTCGGGGCCGCCGACCGCACGGACCAACTCCGGATCCCCGCAGATCACTAGCTGTTCACGCGCCCGTGAGAGTCCGACATACAGCCGCTCCCGCGACCGCTCCGTTGCTGCTGGTTCGTTGAGTGCGAGCACCACTACCCGGCGCTCCAGGCCCTTGAATCCCAGCACATGGCCATAGAAAACCTGGTCGGTGTCCCAGAACGAATCCCAGTACTTGGCGTTGCCCTGATCCTGCCGCTCCACCTGTTCGGGGTGCCGGGCGCCGGTGGTGAGTAGGGCGATGTCCTCCGGGCGCCAGCCGGCGTCGATCAGCACATCGATCTGGTCATCGGCTACGCTGCATGCCTCGGCCGGGCTGCAGGCGATGAACGCGACCTGTGGTCCGTCGCCACCGCGCAACTGCATCCGCTGATCGGCCAGCGGCCCGAAGGTCGTGGCGATCTGCCGAGTGTTGCGCAGGTTGTGGTCGAGGACCAGCGGGACCAGCGGCACCGGCGGGCTCCCGTGCCGGTCGAAGACTCGCTGGGCTTCATCGCTGAACACGTACAGTCCGCTCTCCTGCGGATCGCGCAGCGCGGCCAGCACCGGCGGCCACCATTCGTCGGCGAAGTCCTGCGCTTCGTCGACGACGATGGCGTCGAACCGCATCCCGGGCGGCAACTGCTCGGCCAGGCGGGTCATCTCGCGGGGCAGGTCGTGCTCCCAGAAGCGCGCTGCACCCTCGTTGCGGATGCGCTCGTCGGGCCCCTCCGGCGCACCCCAGCGCAGGCCTAGATCATGGAACTCCCCGACATACGCCAGCCGGTCCCGGTGGGGCCACGAGGCGGTGAGCCGTTTGAGAAGCGAGGCCAGGCCATGCGAGTAGCAGAGGAGGGCGACGCGCTGGCCGTCGTGGGCCAATCGGCGGGCCTGCTCGACGGCAAGGAAGGTCTTACCGCTGCCCGCACCGCCGCGCACCTGGACCCGGTGCAACTGACGGATGGCGCCGAGGATGACGGCTTGCTCCTGGGTCAGCGCGTCGGCGGCATCCTCGTTCGCCAACGCCCGGGCGACTACATCGCGCTGCGGGAGTCCGCGGCCAGCGAGAATGGTCTGCAATTGCGCCACCCCGAGGGCGTCGATCCCCGGCGCCGTCGTGTGCTTCTCCAGCACGATCCGCCGCAGCAGCGGCATCAACTGGTCGAGTTGGGTACGGTCGATCACCTTCCACCGGGGGCAGTCCGGAAGCCCGAAATCGGCGGGCAGCTCGGTGTTCGGCAGCACCACCGCATGGTCCCAGCGCACTCGGCCGTGCGTCCACCGCGGATCGGCTTCGACGAAATTGCGGAGTGCGTAACAGGAGTCCCGCGCCTGGGCGACCGGATCGATCCGCCCGTAGCTCCCGTCCGGTCTGCGCTGTAGCCAGCCGTCGCCGTCGTGCCGAACCTCGCCACCCTTGACCTCGACGCACAGGATGCCCGCGCCGTCGATGGCGACGACGAAATCGGCCTCGTGGTCCTTCTGGTGGTCGGTCACCCGCTGGCCGACAACCAGAAGATCCTCGTCGAGTAGCTGGGCGTGCAGCCGCGTGAAGACGGCTTTCTCGGTGTGGTGGGCGAAACGCGGCTCGGGAGGAAGTGTGATCGGCATCATGGCCATTGTGGCAGGCGCGACGCGACTATTCTGGGAGACATGACGATCGCACTGGTGTGGGCACAAGATCGGACGGGCGCCATCGGACGGCAGGGCGCGATCCCGTGGAACGTGCCCGAAGATATGGCGCACTTTCGCGAGGTCACCGGGGTCGGCGCGGTGATCATGGGCCGCAAGACCTGGGAATCGCTGCCCACTGCGTTCCGGCCGCTCCCCGGGCGCCGCAACATCGTGCTGACCCGCAGCGCCGGCTACGGGGCCGACGGCGCCGAAGTGGTCGGCGACCTGGAATCGGCTCTTGCCCTGGTCGGCCGGGTTGCCGCGGTGGTCGGGGGTGGGGAGATCTACGCTGCGGCGCTGGCGCACGCACACCAGTTGGTGGTCACCGAAATCGACATGCTGGTCGACGGAGCCGACGCCTTTGCTCCGCCGGTAGACCCGGACATTTGGGAAGCGGTGAGGCCCGCGGACTGGCTTCGATCGCGCACAGGCACCCGCTACCGCTTTCTGGAGTACCGCCGCATCGACTACCGCGCGCGGTGACCGCCGACCTCTCGACCGCCGCCGCCCGTCGCATCGCGCTGGCCGCCCAGGGGTTCGCCGATCGGCCGCCGACCGGCGCACCGACGATGGCGCACTTCAAGCGGGTTGTCGGCCGGACCAAGCTGCTTCAGATGGATTCGGTGAACGTCCTTGAACGCGCGCACTACCTACCGGCGTTCAGTCGGCTCGGCGCCTACGACACCGGGCTCCTCGATCGCGCAGCCTGGCCAGCCTCGGTGCGCTCGCCCCGGCTGCTCGCCGAGTACTGGGCCCACGAGGCGGCGCTGATCCCCGTCGACGACTGGCCGCTGTTCGGCTGGCGGATGACCGAACTCGCCGACGGCCGGTGGCGTAGCCATAGGGAAGCGTTGCGCGGCAACCGGCCCCTCGCCGACGACATCATCGACGTCGTCACCGAGCGGGGGGCGGCCGCACCCAAACAACTCGAACAGGCACGGGGCATCGAGCGGCCCGGTGCGGCGGCCGGGAGTTGGTGGCAGCGAGGCGAGGTCAAACACGTCTGTGAGGCGCTGTTCGCCGCCGGCGTGCTCGCCTCGGTGCGTGACGCCCGGTTCGTCCGCCACTACGACCTCGCCGAGCGCGTCGTCGGGGAGGCGGCCACCGGCGCCCAGATCGGGCAGATCGACGCCGTGCGCGAACTCGTCCGGCGCGCAGCCGCGGCGCACGGCATCGCGACCGTGGCGGACCTAGCGGACTACTACCGACTCAGGACCGGGCAGGTTCGTGCGGTGCTGCCCGATCTCGTCGACGACGGAACTGTGGCGCAGGTGCGCGTGGAAGGGTGGTCCGATCCGGGGTACCTGCACCGCGGCGCCCGCGTTCGGCGGAACGTATCGCGCTCGGCGATCCTCTCGCCGTTCGACCCGCTGATCTTTTACCGGCCGCGCACCGAACGGCTCTTCGACTTCCACTACCGGATCGAGATCTACGTTCCTGAACACCAACGCGTGCACGGCTACTACGTGCTTCCATACCTGCTCGATGAGCAACTGGTGGCCCGTGTCGACCTCAAAGCCGACCGCAAAGCCGGTGTGCTGCAGGTACTTTCCGCGCACCATGAACCCGGCGTCGACGTCGGCCGAGTCGCCGAAGCCTTGGCCGGCGACCTGCGCGCGCTCGCCGGCTGGCGCGGACTCGGCGACGTCGTCGTGAGCCCCCGGGGAGACCTTGCGAGGGCGCTGCGCACGTGGCACTAAGGTTCACTTCGTGACGAGTGAGGAGACCGGCGCGGCCGGAACTGAGATCTACGGAGCCTGGGGAGCGGTGTTGCCGGGCGAGATTCGGGCTCAACTCGCCGTCGTCGGCCGCAGCGACCAGTACGCAGTGATCTACCGGGCCGGAGACGACGAGTGGGACACCCTGGCGTACGTCTACGACGCGGAGGCGGCCACGCGGACCGGCCTGCTGATCGCCAAGATGACCAAGATGCCCGAGCATCTGCGGATTGGCGCGAGCGGCGTTGAGACCGGATCGGACACCGAGCACCCGGGCGTCGAGTGGGTGGTGCCGACCGCCGTCGTCGACGATCCCGATCCGATCGTCCGCATCACCGGCCCCGGTACCGACCGCCTGTGGGCGTTGCCAAGTACCGACGGTGAGGTCCTGGGCTTGCTGAACCCCGACGGCGACCCTCGGGAACTCGCCGAGTTCACCTCGGCCGTCGCCGCCGATGCGTTCATCGCGATGATCGACGCCCTTTTCGCGCTCTCTGGGAGCCGCGGCTACACCGAGAATCCGGGCGTGATCGGTTGACCGCGCCGCGGCCGTTACCCCTCGACGGGGTGCGGGTATTGGAGCTGGGCAGCTACATCGCCGCGCCGTCGGCGGGCCGGCTACTCGCCGACTTCGGTGCCGAAGTGATCAAGATCGAGCGGGAGAGCGGCGACGAGCTCCGCAACTGGCGGCTCTACGCGGGTGAGACGTCGATGCTGTTCCGGACTCTGAACCGGAACAAGAAGTCCATGGTCCTGGACCTGCGCACCGCCGAAGGCCGCGCCGACATCCACGCCTTGGCCGCCCAGTGTGATGTCGTGCTGGAGAACTTCCGACCCGGCACCCTGGAGAAGTGGGGCATCGGGCCCGCCGACCTGTCGGTGGCCAACCCGCACCTGATCTTCGTCCGGATCTCCGCCTTCGGCCAGACCGGACCGTACGCCGAGCGTCCCGGCTTCGCGGCCGTTGCCGAAGCCTACGGCGGCTTCCGGGAACTCATCGGCGATCCGGATCGGCCGCCGGTGCGCACCGGCATCTCCATCGGCGACTCCATCGCCGGACTCTACGGCGCGTTCGGTGCGGTGCTGGCACTGTACGAGCAGCTCCGCCGCCGCGACGAGACCGATGAGCCGCTGCCGCTCGCCGACCGGATCGTCGACGTCGCACTGCACGAGGCGATCTTCTCGATGATGGAATCGCTGGTACCGGACCTGGGTGCCTACGGCGTCCGCCGGGAACGCACCGGCGGCCGGATGCAGGGCATCTCGCCGTCCAACGCTTACGTGTGCAGCGATGGCCTCTCAGTGGTGATCTCCGGCAATGCCGATGCCATTTTCGGCCGATACATGCTGGCCATCGACCGGCCCGATCTCGCCGATGACCCGCGCCTGGCCGACAACGACGGGCGCTGGGAACACCGGGAAGAAGTGGACGCGGCCATCGGGGAGTGGACTGCGCACCGCACCCGCGCCGAGGTGCTCGCCGCCATGGCCGACGCTGATGTCCCGGCCGGCCCGATCTACACCGCGGCGGACATCATCGCCGACCCGCAATACCAGGCGCGGAACATGATTCAGGAGTTCGACGTCGACGCCGGCGGCGACGGGCCGACCCGCGTCGGCTTCCCCGGCATTGTGCCGGTACTCGGCGACCGCTCGCTCCCGATCCGCTCCCTCGGCCCGGAGATCGGCGAGCACACCGACGAGATCCGCGAGCGCTTCCGGTGAGCGCCACCGACCTGATCCTGCGGGACGTGAGTTTGCGGGACGGTCTGCAACTGACCGGCAAACTGCTCACGACCGAGGAGAAAGTGCAGCTGATCCGCACGCTGCTGGCCGCGGGTATCCCGGAGTTGGAAATCGGCTCGATGGCGCGCGGCGAGCTGGTGCCACCGATGGCCGACAGCCTCGACGTCGCGGCCGCGCTGAGCCCGGCCGAACTCGAACGCTGCTGGCTCTGGGTGGCCACCCCGCGGC
>NZ_JBAQWU010000340.1:0-2434 GCF_049299075.1 Gordonia sp. (in: high G+C Gram-positive bacteria) | reverse complement strand
GCCGGACGACCCGATCGAGGGCGGTGACGAACTCGTCTTCATCGCGCCGGAAGAGGCCGAAAACGACCTTCAACAGGCGATGCTCTCCCCTATCTGATCGGCGATTTCGACCCGAATTACCCTGGGCCGCAAGGACTTTCGTCCCTATTGAGACCTTCAACACGCGCCGCCTATTTACCGGAACTATCGTGCTTTGATTTGGTCAGCAGCTGCTGACCACCTCTCCACGAAGCCCGTTCCATCGATAGGAAACGACGATGATCTCCGATCAGACGCGCACCGTTCTCACCGCCACTCTGCCCGCCGTCGAAGGCGCCCTCGACGACATCACTCCCCGGTTCTACAACCGCATGTTCGCCGCTCATCCGGAGTTGCTCAACGACCTCTTCAACCGCACCAACCAGAAGATCGGTACGCAGCCGAAGGTGCTCGCCGGTTCCATCGCCGCTTTCGCCCGCCTGCAGCTACACCCCGATGTAGCGCAGCAGCGGATGATCATCGACCGCATCGCGCACAAGCACACCTCACTGGGCGTCCTCGCCGACCAGTACCCGATCGTCCACGAGCACCTGTTCGCTGCCATTGTCGACGTCCTCGGCGCGGCGGTGACGCCGGAAGTCGCCGCCGCCTGGGATGAGTTGTACTGGGAGATGGCGCATGTCCTGATCGGCCGCGAGAACGAGCTGTACGACGAGGCTGGCGTCGTCCCCGGCGATGTCTGGCGTCAGGTCCAGGTCGTCGCGCGCACCCAGGTGGCCCCGGACGCAGTCTCGTTCACCGTCGCGGCCACCGACGGCAGCGCGCTGCCGTCCTTCACCCCGGGCCAATACATCTCGATCCAGGTGCCGCTGGCCGACGGCGCCCACCAGATCCGCCAGTACAGTCTGACCGGCGCTCCCGGCGATCCCAGCTGGCGATTCTCCGTGAAGCTCGACGGCGAGGTCTCGACCTACCTGCACGAGCAGACCTTCGAGGGCGACGAGTTGCATGTCTCCACCCCGTTCGGCGATCTCTCGCTGCCCGACGGCGACGCGCCGATCCTGCTGGCCTCGGCCGGCATCGGCTGCACCCCGGTGATTGGGCTCCTGCACCATCTGGTGCAGGTCGGCGATAACCGCCGAGTCACGGTGTTGCACGCCGACCGCTCGCGATCCCGGCAGCCGCACCGCGGTGAGCTCGCCGATCTCGTCGGTCGACTGCCCCACGCCCATCTGGAGCAGTGGTACGAGAACGGCGTCGACGCTGGCGACGGCACCCGCGTGGGCACGATGAACCTCGACGAGATCACCATCGATCCGGAGACGGTGGCCCTACTGTGCGGACCGGTCGGCTTCCTGAGTTCGGTGCGCGGCTCGCTGCTGGACAAGCAGGTGCCCGAGGACCGCATCCACTACGAGACCTTCGGTCCGGAATTGGTCCGCGTCGGCGGACGCGGCTAACTCGCCGCCCCGCCGATCAGGCAATATCACCGGTATGAGTAGCGCAGTGTCGGTCGGCGTGGCCCTGGTCTTCGTCTGGCTCGGTATGGTGTTCGCCATCTCGTTCCTCGAAGCGCCACTGAAGTTCCAGGCCCCGGGGATCACCATTCCCTTGGGCCTGGGCATTGGCCGATTGGTCTTTCGTGCACTGAACGCGGTGGAGGCGATCCTCGCCGTCGCGCTGATCGGGCTCATCGTTGCCGACGGCGGCTGGCCCACCGGCGCCCTCGCCAGCCTCGGCGTCGCGGTGGCTGCGCTGGCAGTCCAACTCATCGGGGTGCGGCCAGCACTCACCCGACGCAGCGACGCCGTGCTGGCCGATCCGGAGAACGTGCCCACCCAGCGCAGCCACGCGCATATCGTGTACGCGGGGTTCGAGCTGGTGAAGGTCGCCGGGCTGATCGCGGCAGGATCCCTGCTCCTCGGGAGCTGAGTTCAGTCGTCCTCGGTGCGCGAGTGCAACTCGTAGTACGGGTTGTAGATGACCTTCATACCATCGGCGGTCGCGACGCGACCGCGCACAGTGACCCGGCGGCCCGATTCGATGCCTGGGATGCGGCAGCGGCCAATCCATTTGAGCATCACGGTGTCAGTGCCGTCGAAAAACTCAGCGATCACCCCGGTCTTCCCCTTGCAGCTGGTCTGCACCGACCGCAGCTCGCCGACCATCCTCGCCTCGTCGCCACGCTCGCAGTCCCGCGCGCGCTGTGTCCCCGAAGCGCAACATTCGCGTTCGACGCGGACATCCTCGGCGAGGTCGAGATCCTCGGTGAGCATCTGACCGAGTCGCTTGAGTAAACCGGAACTGGTCACGCCATCCTCATTCATGGTCGCGCGCGTCGTGATGGGCGTGCGGTGGCGTAGTGCGGGTCCGCGCTACCCTTCACACTCTACGACTGACTGTTCGCGGGCGCTGGAGAGGACGGCATGGCGAAGGTTTTCCTGATGGCCGGTAC
>NZ_JBAQWU010000339.1:0-6977 GCF_049299075.1 Gordonia sp. (in: high G+C Gram-positive bacteria) | reverse complement strand
GCGCGGGGTCGTGCTTCCGCTCCGCTTCGGCGGCCCGGCCCTGCGCGACGGCAGCCTGATCCCGGCCCGCCCGGACGTGGTCACCTCGACCACGCTCGACCAATGGCTGGCCGCCCAGCACTAGGTGATCAGTACGGCCGCCGCGTGACATCGTCCCCCAAGAAAACCTACCTAGAACACTTGTACTAATGACTCGTGGGCGCGTACTCTGAGGATAAGGAAAAGAACGTACGTTCGATGGATCGGAAGGTGGTGATCCACATGACCGCGCTGCGCACCTCGATGTGGCCGACCGCTGATCTGTCGGGCACGGGGGTGGCCACTGCGGAGTTGTCGGGTCTGTCGTTGCCGGAGTTGGGGCAGGCCATGAACGCCGCCAAGCATGGGCATTCGTTTCTGGATTGGCAGCAGTTCCAGTACGCGCTGGCGACCTTCGATGCGATCGAGGCCGGGAAGAGGGAAGCACTGGCGGTGCGGACGAATCTGCTCGATGTGTATGCCCAGGCCGCGATTGAGGTGCAGGTCGGGTTGGAGTCGACCGAGTACGCCGCACACGCGCTGCTCGATGATGCGTTCGCGGCGCGCGATCGGCTGCCGTTGGTGGCGCAGTTGCTGCGTGCCGGGCAGATTGATCGTCGCCGGTTCCGCAAGATCGTGATCGAGACCGACCTGGTGACCGACCCTGCGCTGATGGCAGTCCTGGATCAGAAGATCGCCGCACACCTCCTCGGTCTGGGGTCGGTGACGTCGTTGTCGGAGGCCAAGACTGCCGGCTTGGCCCGTCAGTTCGTGGCGCAGGTCGATCCGGAAGCGGTGCGTGAGCGTCGCGAAGAAGCCAAGCGGCGCCGCCGGGTGTCCTACCGGGTCCTGGAAGACGGACTCGGCCAGGTCACCGTGGTGGTGACGGCCGAAGACATGCGGCTGATGAACAAGACGATCGATGCCGTTGTGGCTGGTCTGTGCAAGGACGATCCGCGGACGAAGGATCAGGCGCGCGCCGATGCGGTGACCGCACTGGTGTTGCGGAACCAGTTTGTGTGCCAGTGCGAGAGCTTGTCGTGTACCGCGCAGATCCGTGCGGCGCAGGTGGATGCGCGGCTGACTCACATTCTGATCCACGTGCTGGCCGATAATGCCACCCTCGAGGGCGGCAATATCTGCGGGTATGTCGACGGGTACGGCCCGATCTCGGCTGATCATGTGCGCGAGATCGCCAGCCGCGGCGATGCGGCGATCCGCCAGCACAACCTCACCGACCTCCTCGAAGACCAGGTCGGTGATGAGCCGTCGGTGCATCGACAACCACCCCGCCCCGACACCCCCGGCGAGTCCGGGGGCGGTACCCCATGTCCCGAGGGGGTTCTGGACGATCCGGGCAGCTGGTTCGACTGGGAACCACCGGCCGAGTGGTTCGAGTGCCCCGCCGAAGCCGAAGGAGACCGGTCGCTGCTAGTCGCGGCCGATCCGGCCGGAGGAGAATTTATTCCGGTCGGTCCGCCCCCGCAGTGGGTTGAGGACTGGGATGCCGCCCTGGCTGCCCTCGTCGAGGTCGATGGTGCGGCCGGCTTTCGGGTGATTGCTCATACCGCTCTGCCAAGCGATGGCTACCGTCCGAATGCGCTGACCGAGGTGATCGCCCGGTTCTTGTGGGGAACGTGCTCAGTGCTGGGCTGCGAGCGCGCGGCGTTCTCCTGCGACCTGGACCATGTGGCCGAGTACGACTTTTCGGCGGGGCTGCGGGCACGCAGCGTTCTTTCCGCCCAGGGCGGCCCGACCTGCCTGTGCAATCTCCTGCCGAAGTGTCGCTTCCACCATCTGGTGAAGACAAATCTTGAGGGCTTTGTCGATGAACTGTGGATCGACGCCGACGGCCGATATCACTCGGCGATGACCACCCCCGGCGGTCTGACCGTGGAAATGCTCGCACCGAACCAATGGCTCCTGCCGTCACTGACCGGACTGCGGTGCACCCACCAACAGGCCGACCTACGCTCGGTCTCCTCCGGCGAGGGCACCAGTGCCGAAGATGCGCCGCGCCGGGTGCAGACCCGCACGCAGGCTAAGCATGCTCGTCGTCGTGCCGAACGCAAGGCCAACCAGGCCGCACGCACCGCGTGCGATGCGAAGGAAGCCGCGAAGAAAGCTGCTGCCAACGCCCAGCGCGAGGCCGCCCAGAATCGCTACGAAGACAGCGCTGGAGACCCGCCGTTCTGACGAGTTCTACATTTGCACGATGGGGATAGCCGCGGGCATCAGAGGACTGACACCGGGGTATTTCGCGTTCGTCATGGCGACCGGAATCATTTCGATCGGACTGGCGCCCACGCTGCCGGTGCTTTCCAACGTGCTATTGGTGATCGCGTCGATCGGATACGCGATCCTCATCGTCGGCAACCTCGCGCGGGCCGTCCGCTACCCGGAGGCGATGCTGGCCGACGTCGCCGATCCGGCGCGCTCGTTCGGCTTCTTCACTTTTGTTGCCGCGACCTGTGTGCTCGGCAGTCGCCTCGTTGGCGACGGCCTGATCGCGGCCGGGCTGGTGATGCTGATGGCCGGCGCGATCTCCTGGATCGTCCTCGGCTACACCGTCCCGGCGTTGGCGGTGCGTGGACGCAAGGGCTCGCCAGCGCTGGGTATTGCGAACGGCACCTGGTTCATTTGGGCCGTCGCGAGCCAGTCGGTCGCGGTGCTGGCGGCCATGATTGAGCCGGAAGTGACCACCGGCCGCGACGCGTTGGCGTTGCTCGCGGTGTTCTCCTGGTCAGTGGGTGTCTTCCTCTACTGCACAGTCGGAATCCTGATCGCAGTCCGGCTGCTGGCGCATCCGTTCCGGCCGGAGGACCTGACGCCGCCGTACTGGGTGGCGATGGGTGCCACCGCGATCACCGTCGTCGCCGGTGCCCGGATCGTGATGATGGCGGATGCTCCGATGGTCGACGCCACGCGCGGGCTGATCGCCGGTGCGGCGGTCTTCTTCTGGGCCTTCGGCACCTGGCTGATTCCGCCGCTGATCGCGGCCGGCATCTGGAAGCACGTCATTCGGCGGGTGCCGCTGACCTACGAGGCGACGCTGTGGAGCATCATCTTCCCGCTGGGCATGTACGGTGTCGGCTCACGGTTCCTGGGCGACGTGGACCGGCTTCCGATCGTGCACGCCATCGGTACGGGGGAGAGCTGGTTCGCGCTGGGCGCCTGGTGTCTCACCTTTGTTGCCATGGGTGTGCACATCTGGCGCACCGTTCTCACGCCGGCGGGGCAGTCGAGCGGCGCCGCGGCGACAGGATGAGATGTGCGACAATCCCGCACACCAGTGCCCAGAACATCGAGCTGACGCCAGCGATCACCACTGAGCTGGCGGCGACGATGAAGGTGATCACGGCGGGTATGCGTAACTTCTCGTCGGCCACCGCGGCGATCATCGCACCGCCCAATGTGCTCAGCAATCCGACGGCCGCGACGGTGCCCACCACACCGTCGGGAGCAGCCTGGGCCAGGCCGACAAAGAGGGGCACGAACGGGGTGAGGGCCAAGTAAGTCCAGCCGGTGGTTGCAGCGGCGACCCATCGTCGTGCCGGGTCGGTGTGCGCCTCAGGCGAGGCAGCCGGGGCGGCGGTGATCGCGGCGAGATTGACCGCGTGCGCGCCGAACATCGCGCCAGCTGTGGTCCCGAGTCCCGACGCCAGAAGCACGGGTCGCCACGGAACCCGGTGGCCGTAACTGCTGATCACTGCGACACCCGGGATGTGCTGGGCGGCCACTGTAACCAGGTACAGCGGCAGCGCAATGTTGAGGGCCGCGGCGAGGGAGAAGCTCGGCAGGGTCCAGTCCAGGTGCGGCGCCGAGACGGAGATTGAGTCACCGCGGGTCGCTGCTGCGGCGGCGATGAGGATCATCGCCAACGCGAATGCCGCGGGAGTGGCCCAGCGTGCGGCGAACCGCTGCAGGACCAGCCATGTCACCACCAAGGCGCCGATAATGGCCGGGCTGGAACCGAAGTTCTGTACGGGACCGAGGCAGATGGTGAGCAGGACACCGGCGAGCATTGCCTGCGCGATCGGCGCGGGGATTCGCCCGATCAGCGCGCCGAGACCGGGGATCAGTGCGGTCAGCGTCAGCAGCACGCCGCAGATCAGAAAGGCGCCGATCGCGCTGCCCCAGCCGCCGACGGCGGTTCCCGCGGCAATGAGTACCGCTGCACCGGGCGTCGACCAAGCGAAGGTGATCGGCAGCCGGTAGCGGCGGCTCATCCCGATACAGAGGACGCCCATCAGCACGCACAGCGCCATCAGGCCGACCGTCGCTTGCTGGGCGGTAGCGCCGACAGCGCGCAGGCCTTCGAGCACGACGACCGCCGAGCTGGTGAAGCCGATCAGTGCTGCGGAGACCCCGACGAGCATGGTGTGTCGCAGGTTCGGCTGAGTCGATGCGGTGGCCATGTGACTGCCTCCTGCTCGTCGACCCGGAATAGAAAGATAGCGCCTGATCTGCAGGAGCAGATCAGGCGCTATCTCTTCTCGGGTGACCGACGGGACTCGAACCCGCGACAGCCAGGATCACAACCTGGTGCTCTACCAACTGAACTACGGTCACCATTCTGGCTCGCTCACGGTACTTGCGCGACGCTCTGCGAACCAGGCTTCTACTTTAGCCGTAACCTGACGGGAAACTCCAATCGGATTACAGCGGCGGCATTTACGCTGGTCCGAGTTCTTCTACGAGCTCGGTGAGCTGCTCTTCGGTCGGTCCCGGCTCGGCGACGAACGCGGCTTTGCGGTAGTAGCGCAGCTCGCGAATCGACTCGCGGATATCGGCCAGCGCGCGGTGGGCCAGCCCCTTTTCCGGCTGGGCGAAGTAGATCGGTGGGAACCAGCGGCGGCACAGCTCTTTGATCGAGCTGACATCCACCATTCGGTAGTGCAGAAAAGCGTTGAGTTCGGGCATATCGCGGGCGATGAAGGCGCGGTCGGTGGCGATCGAGTTGCCGGCCAGCGGCACACCGCCGCCGGGAACCTGCTCGCGCAGATAGGCGAGCACCATTTGCTCGGCCTGCGCCACGGTCACCGTCGCCGCGCGAACTTCCTCGGTGAGCCCGGACGCGGCGTGCATTTTGACCACGACGGGCGGCATGCAGGCCAGCGACGCATCGTTGGCGTGAATCACGACGTCGACGCCGTCGCCGAGGATGTTGAGGTCGCTGTCGGTCACCAGCGCGGCGATCTCGATCAGCTTGTCCGAGCCGGTGTCCAGTCCGGTCATCTCGCAGTCGATCCAGACAAGTTTGTCATCCATGCGGCTCACTCGCTTTCACCCAGCTTGGCGTAGAAGGTACCGACGATCGGGGCGACGATGGCACGCGGCGTGTAGTTGCCGGCCACGCTCATCGCCTTCGACAGTGTGCCCGGAACGATGCGCATCTTGTTACGCGCCAATGCGTCCAGGCTCATTTCGGCCACGCGCTGGCTGGAGTGCCACAAGAAGTCCGGCACCATCTTGTCCACGATGGAGGCGTCTCCGTCGGTGGGGGTCTGGGTGCGCACCGGTCCAGGCGCGAGCAAGGTGACATGCACGCCGGTCCCGCCGAGCTCGCCGCGGAGCGACTCGCTGAAGGTGTTCACGAACGCCTTGGTGGCGGCGTAGGTGGCATTGTTCGGGATCGGCATGTTGCCCGCTGCCGATCCGACCATCAGGATGCCGCCGGAGCTGCGCGCCACCATCTGCGGCAGCACGGCGAGCGTCAGGTCGTGGACGGCATTGACGTTGAGCAGTACCTGGGCGCGCTCATAGTCGGCGTCGAGTTCGGCGACCGGGCCGAAGGTTGCGATCCCCGCATTGTTGCAGAGGATCGAGACCTCGCGGCCCGACAGCTCGTCGCACAGCAGCTTCGTGGCCTGCGCATCGGAAAGGTCCGTCGCTCGAACTTCCACCTCGACCCCGCAGCGTGAGCGAAGTTCGTCGGCGAGGGCGTCGAGGATTTCGCCGCGCCGGGCAACGAGGATCAGCGAGTGTCCACGGTCGGCGAGCACGCAGGCCAGAGCCATGCCGATGCCAGAGGAGGCGCCGGTGACCACGGCACGGGCGGACGGGTTCGGTGGGGGAAGAGCCATGGCCCTGATCCTATGTGGTGCTTCCTGCGCTCTCGGTCAGGGGAGGCCAGCGGCGACTTCGGTGCCTTGCCGGATAGCCCGCTTGGCGTCGAGCTCGGAGGCCAGATCGGCGCCGCCGATGACATGCGTGGTGACGCCGGCTTCGGTCAGGGGATCGATCAGGTCGCGGACCGATTCTTGACCGGCGCAGACGACGACGTTGTCCACTTCGAGGATGCGTTTGCCCACCTCATTGCCTTCTTTATCGTGCACGGTGAGGTGCAGACCGGCGTCGTCGATCTTGTCGTACGTGGCGCCGGAGATCTGTTCGACACCCTTCATCTTGACTGTTGCCCGGTGCACCCAGCCCGAGGTCTTGCCGAGGGTCTTGCCCTGGCCGCCCGGCTTGCGCTGCACCATATACACCTGGCGGGTAGCCGGGATCGGGCGCGGTTTGGTGACAAAGCCGGGGGTGTCGAGGTCTTCGGTGACGCCCCACTCCTGCTCCCACTCCTTCAGATTCAGGGTGGGGGACTCGTCGGTGGTGAGGAACTCGGTGACGTCGAAGCCGATACCGCCGGCGCCCATCACGGCGACCCGTTTGCCTACCTCCCGGCGGCCCAGCACCGCATCGGCGTAGCTCATCACCATCGGGTGGTCGATGCCGTCGATCTGCGGGACGCGGGGGGTGACGCCAGTCGCGAGGATCACCTGGTCGAAGCCTTCGGCAATGATGTCGTCGGCGCTCACCCGGGTGCCCAGGTGCACGGTGACGTGGTTGATGTCCAACTGGCGCTGGTAGTAGCGGATGGTCTCGTTGAACTCCTCCTTACCCGGGATCCGGGCGGCGATGGAGAACTGGCCGCCGATCGAATCGCCGCCCTCGTACAGGTC
>NZ_JBAQWU010000338.1:0-16429 GCF_049299075.1 Gordonia sp. (in: high G+C Gram-positive bacteria) | reverse complement strand
TTCGACGCGCCGTAGTTGGTCTGGCCGCGGTTGCCTGCGATACCGGCGATGGAGCTGACGTCGACCACGGCGCCGCCTGCACGCAGCGCCTTGCGGGCGACGAGCTCGTTGACCAGGGTCTGCGGTGCGATCAGGTTCACCGAGATCACCGAGTTCCAGCGGCCCGCATCCATGTTGGCGAGCAGCTTGTCGCGGGTGATGCCGGCGTTGTTGACGATGATGTCCAGGCCGCCGTGTCGGTCGGCCACATGCTCGGCGATCTTTGCGCCGGCGTCGGCGGCGGTGACATCGAGCGGCAGGGCAGTGCCGCCGATCTTATTGGCGGTTTCGCTCAGCGCCTCGCCAGCGGCCGGAATATCGGCGGCGATCACATGGGCGCCGTCGCGGGCCAGGACCTCAGCGATGGTGGCACCGATGCCGCGGGCGGCGCCGGTGACCAGCGCGACCTTGCCGGCGAGCGGCTTGTCCCAGCTCTCCACGGCGGCCGCGTCATCGGCGCCGACGCGGATCACCTGGGCGTCGACGTAGGTCGACTTGGCCGAGAGTAGGAAGCGCAGGGTCGACTCGAGGCCGCTCAGCGCGGTCTTGGCCTTCGGGTGCACGTAGACCAGCTGTGCGGTGGCGCCATCACGCAGTTCCTTGGCGACCGACCGGGTGAAGCCCTCGAGGGCGCGCTGGGCGATCTGCTCATCGGGCGACGCGGTGAGCTCGGGGGTGGTGCCGATCACCACGACGCGAGCCGAGTTGCCCAGCGATCGCATGACCGGGGTAAAGAACTCGAAAAGCTGCTCCAGATCGGCGGCCGAGTGGATGCCGGTGGCATCGAAGACAGCCGCACCGAGCTTGTCGGCACTGCGGCCGGTGGTGTTGTTGGTCACGATGTCGTAGTCGTCACCGGCCGAGAGGAGTTCGCGGATCGGCTCCACCAGTCGACCGAAGCCGCCCAGCAGGACCGGACCACCCAGGGCGGGCTGCGACGGCGAGAATCGGCGCAGCGACGGTGGCTGCGGAAGGCCGACCTTGCTGGCCAGGAAGGCGCCGGGGCCGGAGTTGACGAACGATGAGTAGAGGTCGGTGCTACCAGCCACGACGGTCTCCTTAGGGATGGTGGATGTGCGGTTGAACACCGAACCGATAGAGCCGGTTCGGCGTGGGCCGAAGGACGCCCCGTGAGGTCGCCCCGCTAGGGGGTGGCCTTCAGTTCGACGATGTCACTTGCGTGACCGATTGTGACACCCTCGTATGTACCGAGGTCGACAACTATCTTACTGAATAGTAAGAATAGTCTCCAAGTATCTCAACGTGAGGAGCATCCCCATGGCCTACACCCCTAAGAAGCCGGAAGCCAAGCAGGCACGTCCGGTCGCCATCCTCGGCGGCAACCGCATTCCCTTTGCCCGCCAGGACAAGGCTTACGCCACGGCCAGCAACCAGGAGATGTTCACCGCAACACTCCAAGGTCTGGTTAGTCGGTTCAACCTGCAGGGCGAGCAGCTCGGCATGGTGGTCGGCGGCGCCGTGCTCAAGCACTCGCGGGACTTCAACCTGGTGCGCGAGTGCGTGCTGGGCACCTCCCTCTCGCCGTACACTCCGGCCTTCGACCTACAGCAGGCCTGCGGCACCGGCCTGCAGGCGATCAACTCGGTGGCCGACGGTATCGCCCGTGGCCGTTACGAGGTCGGCATCGGCGGTGGTACCGACACCACGTCGGACGCGCCGATCGGCGTTTCCGAGGAGATGCGCCGCCAGATGCTCGAGGTGAACCGCGCGCGCACGACCCCGGACCGGATCAAGGCGGCGCTCGCGCTGGTCACCAAGCTGGGCATCGAGATCCCGCAGAACGGCGAACCGCGTACCGGGCAGTCGATGGGCGACCACGCGGCTATCACCGCCAAGGAATTCGGCGTCTCGCGCGCCGACCAGGATGCGCTGGCTGCGGCCAGCCACCAGAACATGGCGAAGGCATACGACGAGGGTTTCTTCGACGACCTGGTCACCCCTTTCCGGGGCCTGACCCGCGATGAGAACCTGCGCGCGGATAGCTCGGTGGAAAAGCTCGCGAAGCTCAAGCCGGTCTTCGGTGTTTCGCTGGGCGATGCGACCATGACCGCCGGTAACTCGACCCCGCTGACCGACGGCGCCTCCGCAGTGCTGCTGGCCAGCGACGAATGGGCCGCGGAGAAGAGCCTCCCGGTGCAGGCCTACTTGGTCGACACCGAGACCGCCGCCGTCGATTACGTCAACGGGCCGGACGGCCTGCTGATGGCCCCGACATTCGCGGTGCCGCGTCTGCTGGCGCGCAATGGGCTGACCCTGGCCGATTTCGACTTCTACGAGATCCACGAGGCCTTCGCCTCGGTGGTCTTGTCGACGCTGGCGGCCTGGGAGTCCGACGAGTACTGCACCGAGCGACTCGGCCTGGACAAGGCGCTGGGCGCCATCGACCGCAGCAAGCTGAACGTCAAGGGCTCCTCACTGGCGGCAGGCCACCCGTTCGCCGCCACCGGCGGCCGGATCGTTGCGCACACCGCAAAGATGATCCGGGAGAACGGCGGCGGTCGCGCCCTGGTGTCGATCTGCGCCGCCGGCGGCCAAGGCGTCACCGCGATCATCGAAGGCTGAGCCCACCGGTTTCGGCTCGCCAGCCGCGTTACCTGGCAAAACAGAAATCTCGCGAATTTTTTCTGGCCTGGTGTAACGCTCCGGCGAGCCGCAGCTATATACGAGATAGCTCCGACAGAGCTGCCTGACCCCCGACCCGGCAGCTCCGTCGGAGCTTTACGTTGTGGCTCTTTCTCCCTCTTCTTCCTTAGAATGGGGACGTTGTGATGTATTCAGTCCGTCCGCCGGATCGCGGCCACGCTTCGATGCGCCGCACGTTGATCACCCGGGCGCTGGTGGGCATCGTGCTGCTCGTCGGCCTGGTGCTGTCGGTCGACGTGGCCGTCACGAATGGGAAGACCGCGCGCGGCGCACAGCTTGCCGAGTTCGCCCTTGGCGACCTGACGCCGGACCAGGCGAGTACGGCGCTGGAACGACTGTCCGTCTCGGCGGCCGCGCCGGTGGTGCTGGAAACCGACTCCGGCCAGGCGACCGTCGACCCCGCCGCACTCGGCCTCGGCTTTGACGCCGAGGCTACGCTGCACCGGCTGCTGGAGCAGCCGCGCAATCCGTGGCATCGGCTCACCGTGCTATTCGGTGCCACCTACGACGTCCGGCCGGTGGTCACCCTCGACGTCGACGCATTTAACGAGGAACTGGACGCGCAGCGTAAAACACTGGAGCGCGCCGCTGTCGAGGGCGGCGTCCATTTCGACGGCACCACACCGGTCGCCGACCTGCCGTCGGCCGGTCTGCGTATCAACCGCGCGGCCGCGCGCGACACGCTGACCCGCCAGTGGCTGTCCGGCGGGCCGATCCGGCTGCCGATGGAGTCCTTCGATCCGACGGTGTCGGCGGAGACTGTTCAGGCCACTCTCGACGGACCCGCCCGTCAGGTGACCGACTCGTCGGTGACGCTCACGGGTGCGGGTGCGGGTGCGAGCGTCACGGTCTCGCCGACCCAGATGGGCGAGCTCGTCACGTTCGTCCCCGATGGCGCGGGCGGTCTGCAGCCCGCGGTCAGCCAGCGCAACCTCAAACGGGCCCTCGGCGACCAGCTCGCAGCCACCGAGTCGAAGCCGGTTAATGCGTCATTTTCGCTGGCCAGTGGCGCGCCGCGGGTCGTGTCGGCGCGCGACGGTGCCCGCGTCAACGCACGGGAGACCGCTGCCGCGATCGCCGCGACCTCGGTGGTCACCGACCGCCGCACCGGCATCGTCTTTGAGGCCTTGCGCCCCAAGCTGACCACGGAGAAGGCTCGCGGTTTGGGCGTCAAGCAGGTCGTCGCCGAGTACACCACGGAGGGCTTCAGTGGCCCCTCGGGCGAGAACATCCGGCTGGTGGCGCAGCAAGTCGACGGTGCTGTCGTGCTACCCGGCGACGTCTTCTCGCTGAACGGTCACACCGGTCCACGCGGTGCCGCGCAAGGCTACGTGACGTCGACGATCATCGACCACGGCCACGCCTCGAAGGCCATCGGCGGCGGTATCTCGCAGTTCGCGACGACGTTGTACAACGCGGCGTACTTCGCCGGCCTGGAAGACGTGACACACACCGAGCACGACTACTACATCTCCCGTTATCCGGAGGCGCGCGAGGCGACCGTGTTCGAGGGTGCGATCGATCTTCAGTTCCGCAACAACACCGACACCGGTCTGTTGATTGAGACCATCTGGTCACCGTCGTCGATCACCATCCGACTGTGGGGTACCCCGCACTTCGAGGTGGAATCGTTCACTGGCGAACGCAGCGATCCCACCAGTCCGCAGGAGGTCGTCCTGCCGAACGACGACAACTGCATTCCGTCGAACGGTGCACCGGGGTTCACCACCTCGAACACCCGGGTCGTCCGCAATGGCAAAACCGGCGCCGAAGTCTCCCGCACCACGCGCACGGTCCGGTACGCACCCGAACCGATCGTCCGCTGCCGCTGACGCGGTCGGGCGAAGGTCGCGGGTCGACGGCCGGGTGCGTGACACGGACTGACCGAGCAAGCGTTCGCTTGTGGTCGGTATCACGTCGGGGCGATGTGGTGGGCGTCACGGGCCGGCGATAGGCTCGGCCGTATGGATATCAATGGAGCAAGTGCAATCGTCACCGGCGGTGCCTCCGGCATCGGCGCCGGGGTGGTTCGTCGTCTCGCCGCGCGCGGCGCCAAGGTCGTCATCGCCGATGTCAACGCCGAAGCCGGCGAAGCTGTCGCGTCCGAGACCGGCGGCACGTTCGTCTCGGTCGACGTCACCAGCACCGATCAGATTCTCGCCGCCATCGAGAAGGCCGTGGAACTCGGACCGCTGAAGGCCGTCGTCAACTCGGCCGGTGTCGGCTGGGCCCAGCGCACCATCGGTCGTGACGGCGAGTTCTCTTCGGCGCACGACCTGGAGCTGTACAAGAAGGTCATCAACATCAACCTCATCGGCACCTTCGACATGGTGCGCCTGGCGGCCACCGCGATGAGCCGCAACGAGCCGGGCCCGGACAACGACCGGGGTGCCATCGTGAACCTCGCCTCGGTCGCCGCCTTCGACGGACAGATCGGCCAGGCCGCCTACTCGTCGTCCAAGGGCGGCATTGTCGGCATGACCCTGCCGGTCGCCCGGGACCTGTCGGCAGTCGGTATCCGTCTCAACACCGTGGCACCGGGCCTGATCGATACCCCGATCTACGGTTCCGGCCCCGAATCAGAAGCTTTCAAGGCCAAGCTCGGCGAGAGCGTCCTCTTCCCGAAGCGTCTCGGCGTGCCGGACGAGCTCGCCTCTATGGTCGAGGAGTTGATCGTCAACTCGTACATGAACGCCGAGGTGATTCGCGTCGACGGCGGCATCCGGATGCCCCCGAAGTAGCAACACCGAAGTAGCAGCACCTGAGTTAACGGCTCACGCGCCCGGTCCCGAGATTCTCGGGGCCGGGCGTCGTCGTCCGTCGGGTGTGGCAACCGGGTGACCGGGTGACCGGGAGAACGGGCGGACGGTCAGGGCAGAGTGACCGGGGTTTCGGTAGCGCGTGGACGGCGGCCGACGAGGCCGAGGATCGCCGCGCCCAGACAGCCCACGGCAACGGCCCCGGCGAACCACGGAAAGATGGTCGCAGTGCCGAACTGGTTGGCGAGCGCCCCGGCGACCACCGTGGGCACACCCATCCCGAGGTAGCCGAGCAGATAGTAGGCGCTCATCACCTGGCCGCGGGCGTCGGCGGGGGTGATCTCGGCGAGGTAGCGCAGCGAGCCGCCGAAGGCCAACCCGAAGACGGCGCCCAGCAATACCGAGTCGACCAGGATGGCTGGTGTCGAACCGCTGCGCAGGGCCACGACCGATCCGCCGAGCGCGAGAATCATCCCGACGTTGCCGACGATCGCCGCGGAGCGGGCATCGAAGCGCTGGGAAACTAACTGTACGAGCGCGGCCGCGGCGGCCATCAGGGCGACGACGAGGCCGACGAACATGGTGGACCGGTGGCCTGTCGCGGCCTGGGTGAGCGACGGGTAGAGGCTGAGGAACACGCCGAGCACTGACCAGGAGGTGAGGATGCCGATGCCGGAGAACCAGAAGTCGGCCCGGATCTGGTGCGGCACCGACGGGCGCGCGATCCGGATGCGGTCGCCGGTGCGTCCGGTGTGCGGTTCGATCAGCACCATCGCCGCGAGCAGGAGGGCCGTCACCACAGCGCCCATCACCGCGTAGGGCACACGCAGTGGGTACGACGACCACTGTGCCGCCGCGGCCGAGCCCAGCACGACCGCGGCGATGCCGAAGTTCACCGCACCCCCGGAGACCGCGCCATTGCGATCGCCGTCGTGCGGCCGGACGTCGAGCAATGCCGCACCGGCAACGACCATCGTCGCGCCGATCGCCGCCCCGTGGATCAACCGGGCCACCAACAGCTGCCAGACCTGCGTGGCGACCAGGAAAACCAGCAGCCCGATGAGCATCATGACGAGCGCCGTCAGCAGCACGGGTTTGCGGCCGACGGCGTCGGAGATCGGTCCGACGGTCAGCGCCGCTACGAGCGCCCCCACCGCGTAGACGGCGAAGATTAGCGTCGTCGTCAGCGGACCGAAACCCCACTCCGTGGCGTAAATCGGGTAGAGCGGCGACGGCAGCGCCGAGGTGCCCAGCGCCATGGCGAGCAGTGCGAGCAGCAGTGCGAACGACCAACGCTGCGGATGCACATGGCGTGGCGGCGTCGCCAGCGGGGACGGGTTCGCTGGCGAAGAAGGGGTCATGTGGTGAGGGTAGCCGAGCGGACTAAGCGATTGCTCAGTGGCTAGCCACGGCCGACCGGACGGATCATCCGGCGGCGAGGACCACCTTCAGTGCCTTGGTCTGCGCGGCGTTCTCGAAGACCTCGTAGGCGGCCATGATGTCGTCCAATGCGAAGCGGTGGCTGATGAAGACGTCCGGATCGAGCTGCCGACTCGCGACCATCTTCAACAGCGTTCCGAGGGTGTCGGTGTTCACCAGACCCATCGAGATAGTGATGTTGCTGATCCAGAGGTCCTGGAGCGGGAGGTCAACCGGCTTCCCATGTACGCCGACGTTCGCGACCGTGCCAGCAGGCCGGATTACCTCGAGGCACATCGTGAACGTCTGTGGGATGCCCACCGCCTCGATAGCGACGTCGACACCCAGACCGTCGGTCATCGCCATCACCTTCTCCTTCCAGTCCGGATCGGACGCTACGACGCCGTCCGTCGCGCCGAATGCCTTGGCCTCGTTGACCCGGTTCTCGTCGAGATCGATGGCGATGATCTTGCTGGGGCCGTAGAGCTTGGCGGTGCTGATGGCGGCCAGACCGACCGGGCCCGCGCCGACGACGGCGACCACGTCACCGGCCTTCACCTGGCCGTACTGGACGCCGATCTCGTGGCCGGTCGGCAGGATGTCGGACAGGATGACGCCTTGCTCGGCGGAAACCGTCTCGGGCAGCTTGTACACCGAGTTCTCCGCATAGGGCACGCGGACGTACTCGGCTTGCGTGCCGTCGATGAGGTGGCCGAAGATCCACCCGATGCCGGGTGCGCCCTCGTCACCCTGGCAGTGCGAGTACACGCCTTCCCTGCAGTACGAGCACTTGCCGCACGCGCTGACGCAAGACAGGATCACCTGGTCGCCCGGTGTGAGGGTGGTGACCGCATCGCCGACCTGCGTGATGGTGCCGACGCCTTCGTGGCCGAGAATGCGGCCCGGCGTCACGGCGGGGACATCGCCCTTGAGGATGTGCAGATCGGTGCCGCAGATGGTGGTGGCGTCGATCTTCACGATCACGTCGGTCGGTTGCTGGATCGTCGGCTCGGGAACCTCGTCCCAGGACTTGCGGCCGGGGCCGTGGTAAACGAGTGCCTTCATGTGAGCCTCCTGGATATGGGTGTCTGCATCCACGGTAGGTGCCCCAGTGGGTTCGGATCGGTGATCGAGGAGGAAGGGGTCCAAGGTCCGGCCGCGTGGGCCGATGGCGATGCGAAAGGGCCCCGCCGGGCGGCGGGGCCCGTTCACCGGGAGTGGCCCTTCGGCTAGCTCAGGGAGCGGCTAGCTCGGGGAGCGGATCAGAAAGCGGCTTCGTCGAGTTCCATGAGATCGTTGTCCACGTTCTCGACGGTGCCGCGGATCGCGGTGAGCAGCGGCAGCATGTTCTTCGCGAAGAAGGTGGCCGAAGCGACCTTGCCCTCGTAGAACGGCTTGTCGTCGCCGGTGGCACCGTTGTCGAGCGCGGCGAGTGCGACCTCGGCCTGGCGCAGCAGCAACCAGCCGATCACCACGTCACCGATGGCCATCAGGAAGCGGACCGAGCCGGTGCCGATCTTGTACAGCTGCTTCGGGTCTTCCTGTGCGCCCATCAGCCAACCGGTGAGGGTGGCGGCCATACTCTGCACATCCTCGAGGGCGGTCTTGAGCAGCGCGTACTCGGCGCTGAGGCGCTCATCGGCGGCGGCCTCGATGGTCGCGCTGATCTGGCCGGCAACGTGGGCCAGTGCCTGGCCCTTGTCGCGGATGATCTTGCGGAAGAAGAAGTCCTGCGCCTGGATGGCGGTGGTGCCCTCGTACAGCGAGTCGATCTTCGAGTCGCGGATGTACTGCTCGAGCGGGTAATCCTGGAGGAAGCCGGAGCCGCCCAGGGTCTGCAGCGACTCGGTCAGCTTCTCGTAGGCGCGCTCGGAGCCGACGCCCTTGACGATCGGGAGCAGCAGGTCGTTGACCTTGTGCGCCATCTCGGCGTCGGCGCCCGAGACGATCTTTGCGGCGACCGGATCCTGGTGCGATGCGGTGTACAGGTACACCGCGCGCAGACCTTCGGCGTAGGCCTTCTGGGTCAGCAGGGCCCGGCGGACGTCCGGGTGGTGAGTGATGGCGACGCGCGGGGCGGCCTTGTCCATCATCTGGGTCATATCGGCACCCTGGACGCGCTGCTTCGCGTAGTCGAGGGCGTTGAGGTAGCCGGTCGACAGCGTCGAGATGGCCTTGGTGCCGACCATCATGCGAGCATGCTCGATGACGTCGAACATCTGGGCAATGCCAGCGTGGGTCTCGCCGACGAGCCAGCCCACGGCCGGGGTGCCGTGCTGGCCGAAGGTGACCTCACAGGTGGCCGAGGCCTTGATGCCCATCTTGTGCTCGACGTTGGTGACGAAGGCGCCGTTGCGGTCGCGCAGCTCGCCGGTCTCGTGATCGAAGTGGAACTTCGGCACGAAGAAGAGCGACAGACCCTTGGTGCCCGGTCCGGCACCCTCGGGGCGAGCCAGCACCAGGTGGAAGATGTTCTCGGTCATGTCCTGGTCGGCGGAGGTGATGAAGCGCTTCACGCCTTCGATGTGCCAGGTGCCGTCTTCTTGCTTGATGGCCTTGGTGGTGCCAGCGCCGACATCGGAGCCGGCGTCCGGCTCGGTGAGGACCATGGTGGCGCCCCAGCCGCGCTCGGCGCAGATGGCCGCCCACTTCTTCTGCTCATCGGTGCCGTTGTCGTAGAAGATGTTGGCGAAGCCGGAGCCGGCGGCGTACATGAACACCGGCGGGTTGGCGCCGAGCACCATCTCGCCCATGGCCCAGTACAGCGAACGCGGAGCGGGTAGGCCGCCGAGCTCCTCGTCGACGCCGACCTTGTCCCAGCCTGCGTCGATGAACGCCCGGTAGCTCTTGGCGAAGCCCTCGGGGATGGTCACCGAGTGATCGGTCGGATCGAAGACCGGAGGGTTGCGATCGACTTCGGCGAACGACTCGGCAATCGGACCCTCGGCGAGGGTCTTGACCTCGCGGATCATGTCGACGGCGGTCTCGTGATCAAGATCACCGAACTCGCCGGACTCGAGGACCTTGTCGAGTTCGTACATCTCGAAGAGGTTGAAGTGCAGGTCGCGCACGTTGGACTTGTAGTGGCCCATGGCTTTCCTATCTCGGTTTCGTGGAGGCTGACCAGACAAGTTACTTGCCGGTAACTCTTGACAGAATACCCGCCACATCCGGCGGGAACAACCTGCCGAAATGTGGTTCCGCTTACAATTGCAAGCATAGGGCCGACGGGGTGCGAACCGGACCCGAACAGTGGAGATTCGCCTCGTCGGCGAGCTACTCGCGGCGGGCTACCGGCCGCGCAGGTACGCAAGGTCGTCCGGGATCCCCTCGACGGGCGTCTCCAGGATGGTCGGCGCCTTCGCCCGCGTCATCAATTCCGCGAGCACGTCCGGCGCGATGTGGCCCGACGCCAGGTTCGCGTGCCGGTCTCGGCCGGAGTCGAACTCGTCGCGCGAATTGTTCAGATGCACCAGATCGATGCGGCCGGTGATGGCCCGGATTCGTTCCACCAATCCGATCAGGTCCTCGCCGCCAGCCCACGCATGGCAGGTGTCCAGACAGAAGCCGGCTTGCGCGAAGTCGCCGACGGCATCCCACAGCCGCTCGATGGACTCCAGCGTGCGGGCCATCGCATGGTCGCCGCCGGCGGTGTTCTCGATCAGAATCGGCACCCCGAATCCGCCCTTGTCCTGCTGCCGTTCGAAGAGCTTGCGCCAGTTGGCGAAACCTTCAGCGGCGTCCTCGCCGTCGCGCAGATGCCCGCCGTGCACCACCAGGCCGATGGCGCCGAGCTCAGCGGCCGCCGCCGCTTGTTGCTCGACGGCCTTACGTGACGGCATCCGCAGGCGGTTGTTCAGGCTGGCGACGTTGATCTGATAGCTCGAATGCACGACGACGTCGATCGCCGAGTCGCGAATCTCTTGCGCGTGTGGATGCGGCTGCGGCTTGTTCCACTTCTGCGGATCGGTCACGAACATCTGGAAGATGTCCAGGCCGAGGCCTTCGGCGGTGGTGATCGGATTGTCGTCTTGTCGCAGGTGTGCTCCCAGGCGCATGCCCTCACGATAATCCCCGCGCGATCGTGGCCGAACGCGACCACCGACGGGTAGAGGCGCGCGCTGTCCCAGCAGATCAGCACCTCGCAGCAGTCCGAGATCGACGAGTGGCAAGCCCAATCGAATAACTAGTGCAGGGGAGCTGCTGAGGCGAGGTCAGGCCTGGTCCGTCCAGATCGGCGGTGTCAGGGTCGCGAAATCGATCATCGCGCGGCTGTTCTCGACGGCCGTGACGGCCGCGGACCCGAACGGGCCGGCTTCGTCGTAGAGGGAGGCAGTGCCGATCGAGATGCCGTCGGCTTCCCAGTGGCTGTCGGCTTCGATGCCGATTCGCGTCCCGCGCGGCAGGCGCGCGATCGCGACGGTCAGATCGCAGTTGATGAACCCGATGCCACCCTCGCCCCAGTTGGTCATCAGGCTGGCCGATTCGCCGCCGATCACCGCGCGCTGAAAGGCCGTGAGCGGCGAGTCCGGCGCGACCGGGATCGGCGCCGACCACATTCGCTTGCGTTCGGCATGCTGCATATCGGCCATTGTCGACGTCCAGCCGGCGTCGCCGCCGAACCGCGGGTGGGCGTCGGTGTCGTCGACGATCGGTGCCGCGAACGTCAGCTCGGCGGCTGGCCGCGACCAGCGCGAACCCGGGGGATTCGTGCCCTCGCGCAGAAAGACCGTCACCCCGCTGGCGACCAAGACTTCCCTGCTCTCCGGGTCGTCCTGCAGCACGTCGAAGTCGATCACCAAGATCCGGCCGCCGGACCGGGCGACACGCGTGCGGACCTCCGTCGGCAGGCCGCGTGCGGCTTTGAACAACTCGATGGTGAAGCGCGCCGGACGCCAGCCCGCCCTGGTGTGGCCGGTCTCCACCGCATGCGCGGCGACGGCGCAGACCGCTGGGCCATTGAGTGCGTCCGGTCCCCACAGGCTGAACGCCCGGGGAGCGGGGAGATAGCGACTCGCCGTGTCGCGGGTGAAGAACGTGTGCTCGGCCATGCGGCTGACGCTACGCTTTGCCGATGACCACTATTGACCAAGCTCGTCCAGGTATCCCTGGGGAGGCCGTGAACGCGGTCCGCTCCGGACTGCTCTTCTCGGCCATCGTCGGCATCGTTCTCGGTGCACTCATCATGTTTTGGTCGGACATCACCGTCTTTATCGCCGGCCTGCTGTTCGGCATCGCATTGATCGTTGCTGGCTTGTACCGCCTGTTCTTCTCCTTCGCCGCCGTCGGCGTCAGCTTCGCGATGCGAATGCTGACGCTGGTGTTCGGCATTCTGATGGTGCTGTGCGGCGTGGTTGCCGTCATCAGCCCGGAAGACGCGTGGTGGATGCTGGCGATCTTCATCGGTGTCGGCTGGATCTTCAGTGGTTTCCAGGACATTTTCGGTGCCAACGCCAGCACCTCGATCGCCCCCCGTTGGCTGGTGATCGTCGGCGGCGCGATCTCGGTGATCGCCGGCATCGTCATGCTGGTTTACTCGCCGGGCGTGACCTTGCCGACCATCATGTGGCTGCTCGGCCTGATGCTGATCATCGTCAGCGTGGTCACGCTATTCACGCTCCCGAAGGCGGTCCCGTCCGCCCTCAGCTGACGACCATCCCTTACTCCGGCGCCGCCCCGTCGAAACTGATCGACGGGGTGGCGCCGGCATCGTTTCGGAGGCGGACGTGCAGATCGCGTAGCGAATCGGCGAGTTCAGTGGTGTGCGTTAAAGCCAGTCCGGACAGTGGATCGACGACGCGGCGCGTGTGCACGGCCGCCGCTCCCAGTAAGCGACGGGCGGCCGACTGATCGCTCGCCCACAGCGCGTCGGCGGTCCGAATGTACAGGTCGACGGCACCATTGATCGACTCCAACTGCAGCAACGCCCACGCCCAGTGCTTGGCGACATCGACGGTGTCGGCCTCGCCGCGACCGTGCGTCCGCACATACTTTCCGTGCAACTCGCGGCACAGTTGATCGGTGTCTTGCCAGAGCGCCAGCGGGCGCATGCACCGGACGCAGTCGTGCAAGGCGCGCAGATAGGCGACCGAATAGGGTCCCTCGCGGCGGCCGCGAACCTCGCGGAGCACCGAAAATTCGGCGAGCGCGTGTGCGTACTCCCCGGCGGCATAGAACTCCCGGGCCTGGTCTTCCAGCTCGTCGAGCATGGCCTCAGCCTGCCGCGAAATTCTTGTGCCGACCAGCGGTCCCGATGAATTGAGACGAAGTGCCGTGGCTGTCCCAGGGTGCGGCGCTGGCGTCCGGTCACATGCGAGGGACTCCGGCTCGATGTGGGCCGGTTAGATGTGGGTCCGGTTAGATGTGGGTATGGAAGCGGCGACAACCAAAGACCTGAGTCGCTGGGCGCTGCTCAGCATCGCGACAGCGTTGGTCACCATCGCGTTGAAGACCGTCGCCTGGCAGATCACCGGATCGGTGGGCCTGCTCTCAGATGCGGCCGAGTCGGTGGTCAATCTGGTGGCGGCCATCGTCGCCTTCATCGCCCTGCGAATCGCCGCACGACCACCCGACGACGACCACAATTTCGGCCACGCCAAAAGCGAGTTCTTCTCGGCGGTGATCGAAGGCGTGATGATCGCGATCGCGGCGGCGCTGATCATCTACACGGCGGTCGAGCGGCTGCTCAACCCGCGGGAACTGGAATCGGTCGGTATCGGTCTGTTGATCTCGGTGGTCGCGTCGATACTGAACGGTGTCGTGGCCTTCTTGCTGATCCGGGCGGGCCGGGAGCACCGCTCGATCACCTTGGAGGCCGACGGCAAACACCTCCTGACCGACGTGTGGACCACCGCCGGCGTGATCCTCGGTGTGGCGCTGGTTGCCTGGACCGGCTGGCTGCCGCTTGACGCGATCGTGGCGATCGGCGTCGCGATCAACATTTTGGTCGTCGGATACCTGCTGATCCGGCGGTCGACCCGCGGCCTGATGGACGTCGCGATCTCGGACGACGACCTCGCCGAGATTAACGGTGTGCTCGATGAGTTCCGTGCCGACGGCCTCGACTTCCACGACATCCGCACCCGCGACTCTGGTCGGCTGCGGTTCCTGCAGTTGCACATGCTGGTGCCCGGCAAATGGACTGTGCAGCACGGCCACGACGTCGTCGAACAAGTGGAAACTGCGCTGCGCGCGCAGATTCCCGACCTGGTGGTCGTTGTGCACCTGGAACCGATCGAGGATCCGCGCGCATACGAACCGTGGCGCCGGTGAGGAGCCGATAGAGTCGGGGGTATGAACGACATCGACGATGCCGGACCCGGCGACTACCAGAACGACCAATTGCAGGCTGAGGACACCTTGGAAAACAAGGAACTCAACGACATCCTGGACCGCGGCTACTCGCCGCCCGATCGTCGTCCGCACGAGCACCCTGAGCATGAGAACCTCGCCGAGCGGCTCTCCGATGAGGAGCCGGACGTTACCGCCGCGGGCGACGACCCCGACCCGGACTTCCCGGACAGCGACGAGGTCGGCGATCGCCGATCCGGTCGCCTGGTAGCCCCGGATCTGGGTACCGGGCAGGATGTCGACGCGCAGCTGCTGGCCAGCGACGAGGGAATCGATGGGGCCGGGGCGTCGGCCGAAGAGGCGGCCATGCACGTCATCGACGACGACCAGTAGGCGCATGGATCGGGAACGTCTTGTCGACGTCGGAGTCACCCTCATCTCCAAGTTCGGGGCCCGGGCCCTCAGCCTGACCTCGGTGGCCCGTCAGGCCGGTGTAGCGCGTGCGACCGCCTACCGAATGTTCGGTGGTCGCGAGGCATTCGTGCAGGCCATCGTGCAGCGAGAACTCGCGATTTTGAGCGAGAAAGTCGCCACCTGGGGTGCCGACGCGCCAGATTTAGCGACGTGTCTGCACATCCGGGTGACCGAGTCGCTGAAATACATCCGCGGGCACGAGGCGCTCCAGTACGTGCTCACGAAGGAACCCGAAGAAGTGGTCCGCGCGCTGGTTACCACCGAGGGCGCGCCGGGACCGTCGCTCATCGACATGATCGTCGATGCAACGCTGCCTGATGTCAGCGACGACGACCAAGCGCAGTTGTATCCCAACGCGCGCGCCGGCGTCGAGTTCATGGTGCGCACTGTCTATTCGTGCATGCTGGTTCCGGAGAGTTCGCTGCGCGACGACGAGGTCGCCGAGCTGGTGGTCCGGGCGATTGTGCGGTAGTTCCCGCGGCGGCGGACACGACGTTAGGCTGTGGCCATGAGTGGCAACGGGACCGACTCGGCGAGCGGCATCTACATCGCGTCGGCTGAAGGAGATTCGGGAAAGTCGACGGTCGCCCTCGGGGTGCTCGTGCAGTTGGCGGCCACCGGCGGTCGGGTCGGCGTCTTCCGGCCGATCTCCCGTGCTGCGGCGGGTGAGCACGACTACATCCTGGACTTATTGATCGACTACACGTCGGTCGACGTGCCCTATGCGGACTGCATCGGCGTCACCTACGACGATGTGCACGCCGACCCGGATTCGGCGATCGCCGAGATCGTGACGCGCTACCACGCGGTCGCGGCCAGGTGTGACAACGTGTTGATTCTTGGATCGGACTACACGGACGTCGCCTCGCCGTCGGAGTTGAGTTACAACGCGCGCATCGCGGCGAACCTATCGGCGCCAGTGCTGCTGGTAGTCAAGGCCGCCGATCGTACGCCGGCCGAGGTCCGGGCGATGGTCGAGATGCTGATGAGCGACATCAGGCAGTCGCACGCCTCCGTTGCCGGCGTCGTCGCCAACCGCACCGACCCGCGCCATGTGGTGGCGGTCGCAGCGGCAGTCAGCGACGCGGGTTGCCGTGCCTGGGCGCTCCCCGAGGAGCCGTTGCTCTTCGCGCCGACGATGGCTGAGCTGGCCACCGCGCTGGGTGCGATCGTCTACAGCGGTGACGAGGAACTGCTCAACCACGAGGCGATCGACGTAATGGTCGGGGGCATGACAGTCGAGCATATCTTGGAGCGACTCAACGAATCGATGGCGGTGATCGCGCCAGCCGACCGATCTGATGTGCTGCTTGCGCTGGTGAATGCCAATGCGGCACAAGGCTTTCCGCGGTTGGCAGGCATCATCCTCAACGGCGGACTCAAACCGCACCCGATGATCGATGCGCTGGTCAAGGGCTTGCACCCGACCCTGCCGATCCTCCAATGCGAGCACGGTACCTACGAGACCGCGCGGATCTGCTCAATGACGCGCGGCCGGGTTGCCGCTGGTTCGATTCGCAAGATCGACGTGGCGCTGGCGCTGATGGAGCAGTACATGCCGTCGGCTGACCTGTTCACCGATCTGAAGCTGCCCGCGCACCATGTCGTCACACCGCAGATGTTCGAGTACCAATTGCTCGCGCAGGCGAAGTCCGATGTTCAGCACATCGTCCTTCCCGAGGGGGACGACGATCGCATCCTGCGCGCCGCCGGGCGACTCCTGCGGCGCGGAGTTGCCCGTCTGACGATCCTCGGCCACGAAGGCACGGTCCGTCGTCGTGCCG
>NZ_JBAQWU010000337.1:0-2727 GCF_049299075.1 Gordonia sp. (in: high G+C Gram-positive bacteria) | reverse complement strand
GGTGCCGTAGTACAGCGTCACGAACGACGCCGCCGCCAGCAGAATGCCGAAGATCAGCGCATTGCGCACCGGAACTGCGTGCCGCGCCAGCGGACGGCGTGCCGTGCGCTTCATCTTCTGGTCGATGTCGGCGTCGGCCACCATGTTGAGGCTGTTGGCGCTGGCCGCACCCATCCATCCGCCGATCACGGTGACCAGGATCAGCCGGATGTCGACGTGCCCACGTTCGGCCTGCAACATCACCGGAATGGTGGAGACCAGCAGAAGTTCGATGACGCGAGGTTTGGTCAGTGCGATGTAGGCCAACACGGTGGCCCTCATCCGTGCCCCAAGATTCGGCGCATCGTCGGCCGTGGCCACCGATGCGTCGGAGGCGGAAGCGCCAGAACTCACGCTTTCCTCAAACCTCAACGCCGACTCCCTTGTCTGCTGTGACCCTCTGCTGCGACTGTCTGCTCCGGTACCGCGGCATTTCTCAGCGGACGGCACCCGCGCCAGCCCTGTGGCCGGGGTAGCGGCCGAGGCGGTACGACTGAATCGTATCTCGTGGGCCGCGACGGGAAGGAATCGGATCGGGTATCCGGGGTGACCCCGGCGGTGACGACCAGTCATCGGTGCGCGCTGGCTGCCGCCGATCGAGTCATGGCATAGGCTGGTGGGGTCTGCCGTCCCAAAGCACAGGAGATTGCCCGATCGTGGCCGTTACTAATGACATCGCAGAGCTGACCAAGCAGGTTCACCCCGCTGATTGGACGGATGTGGACACCCGCGCGGTCGATACCGCCCGGCTGCTCGCCGCCGACGCCGTTCAGCATTGCGGCAGCGGCCACCCGGGCACCGCGATGAGCCTGGCTCCCCTTGCCTACACCCTGTACCAGCGGGTGATGCGGCACGACCCGGCCGATCCGGAGTGGGTGGGCCGTGATCGGTTTGTGCTCTCGTGCGGACACTCCAGCCTCACCCAGTACATCCAGCTGTATCTGGGCGGCTTCGGCTTGGAGCGCTCCGACATCGAGGCGCTGCGCACCTGGGAGTCGCTGACCCCGGGCCACCCGGAGTACCGGCACACCAAGGGCGTCGAGATCACCACCGGGCCGCTGGGCCAGGGCTTGGCATCGGCTGTCGGGATGGCGATGGCCGCTCGCCGCGAGCGCGGTCTGTTCGACCCGCAGGCCCCGGCTGGTGCGAGCCCGTTCGACCACTACATCTATGTGATCGCCTCCGACGGCGACATTCAGGAAGGCGTCACCGCCGAAGCCAGCTCGCTGGCCGGTACCCAGGAACTGGGCAACCTGATCGTCTTCTACGACAAGAACCACATCTCGATCGAAGACGACACGCAGATCGCTTTCACCGAGGACACCGCCGCGCGCTATGTGTCGTACGGCTGGGACGTCCAGGTGATCGAGGGTGGCGAAGATATCGTCGCGATCGAGGATGCAGTCCGCCACGCCCAGAGCGTGACCGACAAGCCGTCGATCATTCTGATCCGCACCATCATCGCCTGGCCGGCACCGACCAAGATGAACACCGGTGCCTCCCACGGCAGCGCGCTGGGCGCCGACGAGGTGGCGGCCACCAAAGCGATCCTCGGCTTCGACCCGAACCGTAGCTTCGAGGTCTCCGACGAAGTGATCTCGCATACCCGCTCCCTGGCTGAGCGCGCCGCCGCCGAACGCGTGCAGTGGCAGCAAGACTTCGATACCTGGGCTGCCGGCGATCCGGAGCGCAAGGCGCTGTTCGACCGGCTCTTTGCCGAGGCCCTGCCCGAGGACTGGACCGCGGTGCTGCCGACGTGGGCCGTCGGCGACAAGGACGTGGCCACCCGTTCGGCGTCGGGCAAGGTGCTCTCTGCGCTGGCCCCGGTGCTGCCGGAATTGTGGGGCGGTTCGGCCGACCTCGCTGGCTCGAACAACACCACGATGGACGGCGCCACCAGCTTCGGCCCGGCCTCGATCAGTACCTCCACGTGGACCGCGCAGCCGTACGGCCGCACCCTGCACTTCGGTATCCGCGAGCACGCGATGGGCTCGATCCTCAACGGCATCGTGCTGCACGGTCCGACCCGGCCGTACGCAGGCACGTTCCTGCAGTTCGCCGACTATATGCGTCCGGCCGTGCGGCTGGCCGCCCTGATGGAGATCGCTCCGATCTACGTGTGGACCCACGACTCCATCGGCCTCGGCGAGGACGGCCCCACTCACCAACCGGTCGAGCACCTCGCGGCCCTGCGCGCAATCCCGGGCCTCGACGTGGTGCGTCCCGCCGATGCCAACGAGACGGCCCACGCCTGGCGTCACCTGCTCGGGCGCCGCCGGACCCCGGTGGGCCTGGCCCTGACCCGCCAGAACGTCCCCGTGCTTGAGGGCACGTCGCAGGAGGGTGTCGCCCGCGGCGGCTACCCGCTGGTCGATACCGCCGGCGCACCCGACGTCGTGTTGATCGGCACCGGCTCCGAGGTCGCTCTTGCCGTCGAAGCGGCGAAATCCCTGGGCACCCAGGGTATTGCGGCGCGTGTCGTGTCGATGCCGTCGATCGAATGGTTCGACGAACAAGATCAGGATTACCGCGATTCGGTGTTGCCCGCTGGTGTGCCGCGCGTCGTCGTTGAGGCCGGTATCGCCATGCCGTGGTACCGGATCGTCCACGGCGGGGCCGGGATCAGCGAGGCCTCAGGCGAGATTGTTTCGCTGGAGCACTTCGGTGCCTCTGCTCCGTATCAGAAGC
>NZ_JBAQWU010000336.1:0-6658 GCF_049299075.1 Gordonia sp. (in: high G+C Gram-positive bacteria) | reverse complement strand
AACGACGGTCAGCAAGCACCGGGCCAAGCGCGGCAAGCCTGCGGTCCCCGCGTGGGAGGACGTCTTGCTTGGTGTCCGGGCACATCCGGAGGAATAGCCCGCCGGTCGCCTCAGCGGCCCAGTCGCGCGTAGAACGCGATCGCGGCGGCTGTCGCGACGTTCAGCGAGTCGGTGCCGCGGCTCATCGGGATATGCGCACGGACATCGCACCGGAGCATCGTCTCCTCGGTCAGGCCCGCACCCTCGGCGCCGACCAGAAAAGCGATCTTTCCTGACCTGTCCCCAACGGCGTCGGACAGCGGCACCGAGCCTGCCCCCGGGGTGAGGGCGACGAGGCGAAATCCAGCTCGCGCGAGCAGATCGAGGTCGTCGGGCCAGGTGTCGTATTTGGCGAAGGGCACCAGGAGCGCGTGTCCCATCGAGACGCGAATGCTCCTGCGGTACAAGGGATCTGCGCAGCCACCGCCGAAGATCAGTGCGTCTACGCCAAGACCCGCGGCGTTGCGGAACACGCTGCCGATGTTCTCATGGTCGTTGACGCCTTCCAGGATCGCGACCGTGCGCGCGCCGTCGATCACCTCGGCGATCGGCAGCGGACGCGGACGATGGGCCACGGCGAGGACACCCCGATTGAGGTGGAACCCGACGACCTGTGTCATCAGGTCGGCGGACGCGACGTAGAACGGCACCCTGCCCGGTGCGTGCGGGTCGATGGCGATGCTGCCTGCGGCGACCAGAGCGGCGAGTCGTTTACCGACGCCGAGAAAGGCATGCGGGGCGAAGCGCGAGGCGATCATCCGCTGCACCACGGGGACGCCTTCGGCGATGGCTAGGCCGCGGCCCACATCCGGCCTGCGGTCGGCCGAGTTCAGGTCGCGAAAGTCGTCGAGGCGCGGGTCCGCCGGATCGGTGAGGTCGACGACGTGGACGGTCAGTGGCTGCTGCACGAGGTACCACGGTGGCACATAGCCCCGCCGCCCGCCAACGCGGTTTGGCAGACTCGATGCGGTGAGCAGCGAACACAACCCTCTCGTTCTGCGCCGGGCCACCGAGGCGGACTGGCCGGCGATCAACACTCTCGACACCCGCAGCTTCGGGCTGCCCGCGCCGCTGCCCGACGGTGAGCTCGCCGAGTTCCGCGCCAAGGTCGACGACGCGATCGTCGTGTGCGATGCGGGCAGCGACGAGTCTCCGGTGGTGGCCGTCTCCCTCTGGCACACCTTGCCGCTGACCGTCCCGGGCGGCACGCCGGTGCCCAGCGCCGGACTCTCCTGGGTGTCGGTCGCGGCGACACACCGGCGGCGCGGTCTGCTGCGCGCGATGATGACCGAGCAGTTCGCCGCCTGGCACGCCGCGGACCTACCACTGGCGATTCTGACCGCCTCGGAAGGCGGGATCTACGAGCGTTTCGGATTCGGACCTGCCTGCTTCGCCCAGCAGGTCACGGTTGATCGGGCGACCGCCCGCTGGCGCACCACCGCACCCGCCGACTCCCGGGTCCGCTATGCCACGCCCGCCCAAGTGGCCGACCGGGTCCCGGCACTCCATCGACGGTGGGCCCACACCGTGCCCGGGGCCGTCGGCCGCCCCGACAGCTGGTGGCCGACAATCTTCGCCGACCGCGACTACCGGCGAAGTACGCAGACGTCCGGGTTGTCGTACTTGCTGCATGACGACGGCTACGCCGCCTACCGGATCGACGCCCGCACCGCCACGGCTCTCGTCGCGGAGGTCTGCGCAGTGACTGACCAGGCGCACGCCGACCTGTGGCGGGTACTGACCGGCCTCGATCTGGTGCACGCCGTGTCGGCCACGTTGGCCCTCGACGACCCCCTGCCGCACCGGTTGCGCGATGCCCGCGCGGTACAAGTCACCGGCCGCCGCGACGAACTCTGGCTGACGATCCTGGACGTCGCCGCAGCTCTTGCGGTCCGTGACTACGCCGCTGACGGCCACCTTGCACTGGAGGTGACCGACGACTGGGGCGATCGTGCCGGGTGGTACCTCCTGGAGGTGACCGATGGACGTGGCCGGGTACGGCGGGCGAGCGCGCCCGAAGGAGCCGGACTGCCGCACCTCACGCTCAGCGTGTCGGTGTTGTCGTCGCTGTACACCGGCGGCACCACCGCGCGCGAGTTCGCCGCGGCGGGCCGACTGACGGCCGACTTGACCGACACCGTCGACGTGCTCGATGCGCTGCTGGGCACCCGCCGCGCGCCCTTCGCCGGCACCTATTTCTGAACCGCGGCCAGCCCACTACACCTGATCAGGTAGCCGGCGGGGAATGTTCCGGGACAACACCAGCGACAGCACCGTCAGCGCCAGCAGGCCGAAGATCGCCGCCCGGAGACCGTCGACCTGCGACTGCGCATAGATGCTCGCAGCCTGGCCCGCGTCGGCGACACTGAGCCCCTTCGACTCGGCGAACCCCTGGACGTCGGCCACCGAGACGATAGAAACGCCCTCCGTGCTGTTCTGCGCCACGTAGGTTTTGACCTGGTCCGGCAAGGCGCTCGACGCGACATTCCCGGCGAATGATGTAGTCAGCACCGCTACGACCACCGAACCGATCAGCGCCGTCCCCAACGACGAGCCCAGGTTCTGCGCGACGCCCTGCACACCGCCGACTTCACTGGACCGGGAGGTATCCACGGCGGACAGATTGATGTTGCCCAACTGCGAGGCGAGCATGCCGATTCCGGCGCCCAGCACGAACATCCCGGATCGGAACCACGGGCTGTCCAACTGCACCTCGACGGCCCCCAACAACAGCGCGGTTCCCACTACGAGTAGCAACTGCCCCAGGCGCACGATCATCCGCACCGGCAGGCGCTTCACCAGAGCGGTGCCCAGAATCGAGAAGAGCACAAGCGCCACCGAGAGCGGCAGGATCCGGATACCCGTCTCAAGCGCATCCAACCCCAGCGTCATCTGCAGGTAAATCGGGATGATGAAGAATACCGCCCCGACCACCAAATACTGGGCCAGCAGCACTGAGAGTCCACTGCGCAGCGCCGGGATCTTCAGCATCGACACGCGCAACAACGGCGCACCTCCGGCCGCTTCCAAGGCGATCTGCCTGCGGTAGAAGACGACCAGCAGCACGGCACCGGCCAGCAGGAGGTAGGCCACCAGGGAGATCCCGAACGGGGCGATTCGATGGCCCCCGATCTCCGGGATACTCCGTGGTTGCAGCCAGCCCCAGGTCTTGCTCTGCAGCATTCCGAAGACCACCAGCACCAGTCCCGTCGCCGATAGGACGAAGCTGAGCACATCGACACCGACCCGCGCGGTCGGCCGCTCATCGTCGCCGATGAACTTCACACACACCAGCACCACCGCCATGATGACCACCTCGGCCGCGAACACGTAGCGCCAGCTGAAGTAGGTGGTGACGAAACCGCCGACCAAGGGGCCGACCGCCGCCGCGACACCCGATACCGCGCCGACCGCAGCGAAGGCCTTCACCCGGTCGGCACCCTGGTAGTTGGCCGCGGTCAACGCCGCGATGGCCGGGATCACCAGCACAGCGCCGATTCCCTCGACGATGGACCAGCCGACAAAGAGCATTAGGAAACCCTGGCTCAGCGCCGTGGTCAGGGAACCAGCGGCGTAGATGATCGAGCCGATCACGAAGGCCCGTCGTCGCCCCCAGATATCGCCCAGTTTGCCGCCCAGCAGCATCAGGGCCGCCATCGTCAGTGTGTAGAAGGTGATCGCCGACTGCATCGACGACACCGACGTATCCAGGTCCGCCACGACGGCCGAGATCGACACATTCATCACCGTGGAATCGAGAACCATGACGAACTGCCCGAGGCACAGGATCACAATCGGTAGCCATTTACCCATGGTCGACTCCTTCGCCCGGCAATCCGACCGGGATTCCGGTGGGAACAAGATTCTGTAGGAGTACTCCGCTGATCGCCACCTGTCAACGACCCGCGGTCCGGGCGGTCAACCGACCCAGCCCGAGATCGGCCCGCGCGCAAAGTACACGACGAACAGCGCCGCGACCACCCACAGCAGCGGGTGCACCTTGCGCGCCGCGCCCGTGGCCGCGGCCATCACCACCCAGGCGATGAAGCCGACGCCGATGCCGTTGGCGATCGAGTAGGTGAACGGCATCACGACGATGGTCAGGAAGGCTGGCAGGGCGTACTCGAAGCGACGGAAATCGATGTCGCGGACCTGCGCCATCATCAGGGCTCCGACCACCACCAACGCCGGGGTGACCGCTTCCATCGGGATGATCTCGTACAGCGGGGTGAAGAACATCGCGACCAGAAACAGCACCCCGGTCACCACATTGGCCAAACCGGTGCGAGCGCCTTCGGCGACCCCAGCCGCCGACTCCACGAAGACGGTATTCGACGAGGCGGAAGCGGCACCGCCGACCACCGCGCCGGCGCCCTCGACGACCAGCGCCTTGCCAATACCCGGCAGGTTGCCGTCAGCATCGGCCAGTCCGCCTTCTTTGCCGACACCGGTCATCGTGCCCATGGCGTCGAAGAAGTTCGACAGCACCAGCGTGAAGACAAAGATGCCAGCCACCAGGTAGCCCACGTGCTCGATGGCACCGAACAGGTCGACCTGGCCGACCAGGGACAGATCGGGAAGGCGCAACAGGCTGTCCGGCGTGCCCGGGACGTTCATCGCCCAGCCACCGCTCTTGTCGGACATCGAGCCGAGGCCCCAGATGGCCTCGACGATCAGCGACAGGACGCTCATGATCGCGATACCGATGAGCAGCGCGCCGGGTATCTTGCGCACGGTCAGCACCCCCATCAACAGCACGCCGATCACGAAGACCAAGGTCGGTACGGTGGCGATAGACCCGTCGACGCCCAGTTGGACCGGCGGCCCGCCGTCAGTGCCGGTGACAAAGCCGGCGTCGACCAGCCCGATGAAGGCGATGAACGCACCGATACCGGCGGCGATCGCCGACTTCAGTTCCGGCGGCACCGCGTTGAACACCGCGGTGCGGAAGCCGGTGAGCCCGAGGATCACGATGATGACGCCGTCGATCACCACCAGCCCCATGGCCTGCGGCCAGGTCATGGTGGGCGCGATGGTCACCGCGAGCAGGCTGTTGATACCCAGACCGGCGGCGATGGCGAACGGAAAGTTCGCGACCAGGCCCATCAGCAGCGTCATCACGCCGGCGACCAGTGCGGTAACCGCGGCCACCTGCGCCGACGGCAGGAAACTTCCGGTGAGATCGAGGTTGCGGTCGCTTCCGGCCATGCCGCCGATGATGATCGGGTTCAGCACCACAATGTATGCCATGGTGAAGAAAGTGACCAGCCCGCCGCGGACCTCGCGGCCGACGGTCGAACCGCGTTCGCCGATCTTAAAGAACCGCTCCAGACCAGCGCGCGGGACTGGTGTGTTCATGTCGTTCACTCCGCAGAAGCTACCGTAGGAGCATGACCGAACTGACCGAAGTCCCCGAGTTGCCCGCACGATTGCGCGCACCGGAGCCGGTGATCGTCGTCGGCATGGTGGCCTGGCTGGTCGCCACCGTCGTGGTCGCGGCAGCCGGAATCGGCCCGGACCGGGCGCTCACCGTGTGCCTGGTGGGCCTGGGCATCGGCGTCCTCGGCACGACGATCGTGCTGGTGCAGCGGGCCGCGGTCAATCGGGGCAGCAAAGGCGCCCAGGAGGGCCTGGAGCGCCAGTAGACGTCAGTTCTTAACCACGACGGTAATCTCCGGCTCGGTGCGCTGACGCACCCAGCGCGCGATCTGCTGATGCCCGACGAGGCACAGTGCCAGCCACACCACGCCGAGCACCCATCCGACGAGCACATCGGACATCCAGTGCACGCCGAGATAGACCCGGGACAGCCCGATTAGCACGATGAGGGCCGGGGCCAGCGCCAGCAGCCCCGGCGTGGCCCGGACCTGCGGATACAACTGGTACACGATCACCGCGGCGAGCCCGATGACCACGGTCGACATCATCGCGTGCCCCGACGGAAAAGACAGCCCGCCCACATCGATCAGCCGATCGGCGATCGGCGGCCGGTCGCGGCCGAACAGTCGCTTGAGCAATGCCATCACCAGCCAGCCCACCCCCGCGCCGACCACGATCAGCGCGGCGAGATCGATCCGGTCCAGCAGCCAGGCCACCATGAAAATGCCGAGCGCCAGCAGCACCAGGGTGAGCGTGTCCCCGAGCACGGTGATCATTTGCCACAGCGAGTTCCACGGTTCGGCCCGCAGCGACACCACCCAGGAGGTGACGCTGTGGTCAAAGGCGAAGGGTGCCAGGTTCACGCCTGTTACGGTACCCAGTTCGCTGGCTGTTGGAGGTGCAGCACACCGGTCTCGTCGCGCCAGCGGGACACCGAATGACGCGTCTCGACGTCGCTGGCGAAGACCGCAACGACGAGTTGCTCGTGCAGCAGCACCGGACCGGTCAGGTCCCAGCCGGTGACGGCGGCCAAGTACGCGACGGGGGCAGAGTCCGGGTCCACCTCGACTCCGCCGGAGACCACACGGACCGCGCGCGTCGCCGAGGCCAGGGGTAGATCGACCAGGGTCGCGAACTCGGCGGCGCTCGCCGCATCCGGGTGGGTCGCGACGAGCACCGCTTGCCCGGCTGGCACCACCTGCGCCCACCACGGGCCGTCGAGCACGACGGCCTCGGGCAC
>NZ_JBAQWU010000335.1:0-8859 GCF_049299075.1 Gordonia sp. (in: high G+C Gram-positive bacteria) | reverse complement strand
CGTCGAACGATGTCCCACATACCGTCGACGGCCACTGCGGGCCGCACCACCAACCCACTCCGAAAACCGCACACGAAACTGTCGTACCCAGCACATACAGTAAGACAAGACAGCAGAAACAAGCTCTTGCGCACACCACGATGTGTACGTAATCTAAACCATAGAACACTCGAACAGTGACGCGCGACGAAGGAGGTGAACAACATGACCACCCACCACACCCCCGACAACCAGATTGGTGCCGACCAGCGCAGTGCCGACCAGCGCAGTGTCGACCAGATCGGTGTCGACCAGGGTGGTGCCGACCAGATCGGTGCCGACCAGATCGGTGCCGACCAGATCGGTGCCGACCAGGGTGGTGGCTCTCCGGTGGCGTCGGGGTGGCGGGAGGTCGATTTCGCGCCGGCGGGGATGGTCGCCCCGGCCTGTGGGGCTGGCGATCAGGGTGAGTGTCGGGGCTGGTTGGTCTACGCCCGCGCTGCTCATCGCGGTCAGGGGTATTTGCAGTGGGCGCAGTTGACCGGGATTTCGGAGTTCATCGACATCGCGTTGGCTGATGTACACGATGCGGTGTGTGCTGGGCAGGATCAGCGGGATTTGTTCGATCCGTACACGTTGGCGGTGACCGAGGTGGCGATCGTGTTCGCGATCCCGAACGCGGCCGCGACACGGCTGGTCGGGGAGGCAGTCGCCATGTCTGAGCGGCTCCCGCAGACTGCCGTGTTGTTGCGGGACGGCACAATTTCGGCGGAGATGTTCAGTGCGGTCGTGGCGCGTACCGATGTGGTCGACGAGCGGGTGTTGATCGATGCGGTCGATTTGGACCTGGCGGCCGGGTTGGCCGCGGCCGGACATATCTCGCAACGCAAGGCCGAGAAGATCGCTGACCGGATCGTGGACCGCCATGACCGTGATGCGGTCCGCCGCAAGGCCGAGAAGGCTCGGCGCCGTAAGAACGTGTCCCAGCGGGACTATCCCGATGGTTTGGGTGGGTTGAACATCACCGCTAGCGCAGAGGAAACTGTCCTGGCACTCGAAGCGGTCAATGCCGCGGTCGCCGGTTGTTGCGGGAACGATCCGCGCACGCTGGGGCAACGCCGGTCGGCCTATGCGATAGCCCGGCTGCGGCAGTTGCCGTTCACCTGCGCGTGCCCGGACAAAACTGCCTGTACCGCCATGTTGACCGCTGAAGCGATCTCGCAACGCCAAGCCCGGATCATCGTGCACGCGGTCTGCCAGAAAAGTACGTTGACCGGCGCCGACGACCAGCCCGCCTATCTTGACGGCGCCGGCCCGATCAGTGCCGAACAGGTTCGCGATATCGCCGCCCGCCCCGACGCGATCGTCCGGGACCTCGACCTGGGCACCCTCACCACACCCACGCACACGGCGGACGCAGCCACCGCGGACGTAACAACCGAGCCTGCCACCGACGAGCCTGCGGGCACAGATTCCGCAGGCACGGATTCTGCGGGCACAGATGCTGCGGGCACAGATTCCGCGGGCACAGATTCCGCGGGCACGGATTCTGCGGGCACGGATTCCGCGGGCACGGATGCTGCGGGCACGGATTCTGCGGGCACGGATGCTGCGGGCACGGATGCTGCGGGCACGGATGCTGCGGTCGCCGGCAATGCCGCGTGCGAGGCTGGTCGGCAGACACCGGCGCCCGCGCCGGTCTTGATCGTCCACACCAGCCAGCCCGCCGACCCGTACCGGCCGACCGCTGCCCTCGAGGCCCTGGTCCGCGGCCTGTTCGGAACCTGCACCGTCCCGGGATGTGAACGCCCGGCCTGGTCCTGCGAACTCGACCACGTCGAAGAGTATGACCACATCTGCCCGGACTCCGGTGGCCCGACCTGCCTGTGCAACATCAGCCCCAAATGCGTGATGCATCACCAGCTGAAAACATTTATGGGGGCATCAGCCTCCTCCGCGGGCCGGATCGACGACCAGTGGATAGACGAGCAGTGGATAGACGAGCAGTGGATCGACGAGCAGTGGATCGACGAGGCCGGGACGGTGTGGACCTCCACCACCACCGCCCACGGCATCACCGTGGACACCCCCGCCGCGAACCAATGGCTCTTCCCGCAACTGGCCCAACTGGCGTGCCTGCACCACACCCATGCACCACCGGACAGCCATGCACCACCGGACAGCCATGCACCACCGGACGCCCACGTCCCACCGGACGCCCACGCCTTACCTGGGCGAGACCGATCGGCCACCACCGGTAGCCCCGCCAGCACGACCGTGGTGGCTGGGGACAGTGCATACTGCGCCGGCGACGGCCTGCGCGCGGCGACCGCCTACAAACATGCTTGGCGCCGCGCCGCTCGGCAACGCCTCCGCGCCGCCCGCAACCGCGCCGCCAAACACGACGGCCCACCACCGTTCTGAACGGAGCAGATCGGCCGCGCTGGGCACGGCGACGATTCGGCGTCAGTCGAGTCCTACGAGAGCATGTCCTTCACCATCGGCACGACCTTCTCGCCGTACAGCTCGATGGTGCGGTGGTGCGCGGCGTGCGGCACCGCCTGGTCGTACTTCAGGTCGAAGCGGTCGACCTTCAGCACGCCCAGCGTGCGGACGATCTTGCGGGCCACCGTTTCCGGCGATCCGACGTAGAGCGCGCCGTCGGTGATCTCCCGCTCGAAGTCGCCGGGACGAGGCGGCGGCCAGCCGCGCTCGCTGCCCAGCTGCGTACGGAACTTCAGCCAGCCGTCGTAGAGAACTTCGCGCGCCTGCTCGTCGGTGTCGGCGACCAAGCCCGGCGAATGCACGGCGACCCGCGCCCGCGATACACCCAACTGATCCTGCGCCCGCTCGAACAGATCGATGTACGGCGCGAAGCGCTCGGCTTCGCCGCCGATGATCGCCAAGAACAGATTGAACCCGTACCGCGCGGCGCGCACCACCGATTCGGGGCTGCCGCCGACGCCCACCCACGTCGGAATCGGCTGCTCGGTGGGCGGATACACGAGCTGGTCGGTCAACCCGGCGCGCGTGGTTCCGCTCCACGTCACCGGCTCGCCGGTGAGCAGTGCAGACAGTAGTTCTAGCTTCTCTTCGAAGAGCACCTCGTACTGGTCCAGGTCATATCCGAACAGCGGGAACGACTCGATGAACGACCCCCGGCCGGCGACGATCTCGGCTCGGCCGTTCGAGACCGCGTCGAGCGTCGCGAACCGCTCGATGACGCGCACCGGGTCATCAGAACTGAGCACGGTGACCGCCGAGCCGAGGCGAATCCGGGCGGTCTGCGCGGCGATCGCGGTCAGCACGATCTCCGGCGCCGACACAGCGAAATCGGGGCGGTGATGTTCGCCGACACCGAAGAAGTCGAGCCCCAGTTGATCGGCGAGGGTGCCGTCGGCCACCAGATCCCGGATCACCTGGTCGTGCGGTACCGGACTGCCCTGCTCATCGATGGTGACGCCGCCGAAGGTATCCAGTCCGAATTCGATCTCGCTCATGGTTTTGTCAATCTCGATTCCCCGCCCAGTATTCCCCGCCCAGTATTTCCCGCACCGATCCGATATGATCCGCATGACGCTGCGGTGTTCGGGAAGTCCGGTGGAAAACCGGCGCGGTTCTCGCCACTGTGAGCAGGTCCGGAGACGGTTTCGGGAGCATTCCCGGCCACTGAGCACCACGCTCGGGAAGGTGCCGTCGCCGGGAGGCCCTGCAAAGCCAGGAGACCGGCCGCAACGCACCACCGATTCCACGAGAATGGAAGGCGGGTCGCCCGTGCGCACCCTCACCCCTGTCATCGCCGTCGTCTCCGCGGTCGCACTCACGGTCGGCCTGGCCGCCTGCGGCTCGACCGACGACGCCGCATCCGCTGGCGCGATCAGCCTGCAGAACTGTGGCCGGACCGTCACCCTCGATGCCCCAGCGACCCGAGCGATCACCGTCAACCAAGGAGCCACCGAGTCGGCACTGGCCGTCGGGGCCGGGCCCGACCTCGCCGGGACGGCCTACCTCGATGACGCGATCGCCCCCCGATACCAGCAGGCCTACGACGCCGTGCCGGTGCTCGCCGAGAAGTATCCGGATCTGGAGACGGTGCTGTCGAAAAAGCCGGACCTGGTCGCCGCGTCGTATTCCTCGGCCTTCGGCGATAAGGGCATCGGTAGCCGGGACGAACTCGGTGGCCTGGGCATCGCGACCTACGTGTCGCCGTTCGGTTGCGAGAACAAGGCCGATCGTCCGGCGACGTCGTGGGACGCGATCGCCGGGGAGGCGTCCGACTACGGCACGTTGTTCGGCCGCACCACTGAAGCCGACGCCGAGAACCAGACGATGCGCGCGACGCTGAGCCGGCTCGCCCAGGCCGCTCACGGCAAGGGCGTGAAAGTACTGTGGTGGGACAACGAGACCACCGCGCCGTCGGTGGGCGCTGGCCAGGGCGGACCGCAGCTCATCATGGAGGCGGTCGGGGCCACCAACGTCTTCGCCGCCCTGCCGGGGAGCTGGGCCGATGCCAGCTGGGAGCAGGTCGTTGCGGCCGACCCGGAGGTGATTGTCTTGATCGACGCGAACTTCTCCTCGGCCGAGTCCAAGCGCGCATACCTGGAGAGCGATCCGGTCCTGCGCGATCTGAAGGCCGTCCAGAACCAGGCATACGTGGTGATTCCGTTCTCCGAGTCGACGCCCGGCGCCCGGACGATCGACGGGGCCGTGGCATTGTCGGACGCCCTGGGCGCCCGCTGAGTCGCCGGGGCACGACGGTACCGACCTGGGCGCGGTGGTCGTCGGCACGCTATGCCGGACTGATCGTCGGCCTCGTCGGACTCCTGATTCTGAGTTTGGCAATCGGCGTCGTGATCGGCTCGGTGGGACTGAGTCTCGGCGAGGTCTTCGCCGCGGTCGGTGCCCGGCTGCACCTGGTCGACGGCGTCGATCCGGCGACCCGCCACATCGTGGTGAATCTGCGGATGCCGCGCGTGGTGACTGCGTCGGCCGTCGGCGCGGGCCTGGCCGTGGCCGGGGCCGTGCTGCAGTCCCTGACCGGGAATGTGCTCGCCGACCCATACTTGCTCGGGATGTCGTCGGGTGCGTCGGTCGGCGCCGTCGTCGTGCTGACCACCAGCCTGGGATCGGCCGCCACCGTGGGTATGGGCGCGGTCTCGACGGCGGCGTTCATCGGTGCGCTCGGCGCCTTGGCGCTGGTCTTCGCCATCGCCACCACGCGCTCGGGTGCACTGCTGCCGAATCGGCTCATTCTGGCCGGTGTCGCCGTGGCGCAAGGCGGTGCGGCAATCACCTCGGCCATCGTCTACTTCGGCGATCGCGACGCGGCCGCCACCGTGCTGCGCTGGACGCTCGGCTCGGTGGCCGGGGCCCGCTGGCCGTCGACCATCCTGGTCGCGGTAACGGTGACCGCGGTGCTGGCCGTCGTCTGGCTCTACGCGCGCACCCTCGATGCGTTCGCCTTCGGTGATCGCGCCGCCTCGAGCCTCGGCGTCCCAGTGGTCGCGACGCGCTGGGTGCTGTACCTGGTGGTCTCGCTGTGCACCGCGGTGCTGGTGGCGCAGACGGGCATCATCGGCTTCGTCGGTCTGGTGATCCCGCACATTGCCCGGGCGATCGTCGGACCGCTGCATCGACGGCTGCTGCCAGCCACGGCGCTGATCGGCGCCGTCCTGCTGGTGTGGACCGATATCCTCGCCCGCACCGTGCTCCCCGGTCGGGAACTGCCCCTCGGCCTGGTCACCGCGATCGTGGGCGTGCCGGTGTTCGTGTGGATCCTCCGCAGCCACGGAGCGGCCGCATGACGGCCGGGCAGCCGGGCACGCCGCCGCCGATCGCCCTGGCGGGTCTGCGGCTGACAATCGGCGACAAAAACCTCCTCGACGAGGCGACCGCATTCATGCCGGCTGGCGGCTTCACCGGCATCGTCGGGCCGAACGGTTCGGGGAAGACGACGCTGCTCTCGGCGATCGCCCGCTGGATCACGCCGCACGCGGGGGAGGTGCGCCTGCGTGAACGACCGGTCGGGGACTACTCGCGACGTGATTTTGCGCGCGTCGTGGCGGCCGTCGAACAGCATTCGGTTGCCGAGACCGAGCTGACCGTGGAACAGATCGTCGACCTGGGCACCATCCCGCATGCGGGCGGGCGGTTCGGCCGCACCGACACTCGCGCCGTGGTGACCGAGGCGCTGGCCACCATGGGCATCGAAGAGTTGCGGCACCGTAGCTGGCAGTCGCTGTCGGGCGGCGAACGGCAGAAAACCCAGATCGCCCGCGCCCTCGCCCAGCAACCGCAGGTGCTGCTGCTCGACGAGCCCACCAACCACCTTGACGTCGCCGCCGCCCTGGACACCATGGCGCTGCTGGCGTCGATGCCGGTCACGGCGGTCGCCGCGCTGCACGATCTGTCGCTGGCCGGGCTGTACTGCGATCACCTCATCGTGCTCTGCGCCGGCCGTGTCGTGGCACAGGGTTCGCCCGCCGAGGTGCTCACCCCGGAACTGCTGGCCCAGGTCTATGGACTCGACGCCGAGGTGATGGCACATCCGCGCTCGGGCGCGCCGATGGTGGTGTTGTGCGGCACCATCGGATCACCACACCGGGGGGACGCATCGTGACCGCTGACTGGGTGATCGTCACCGCACCCACCGATCGCGGTCACCGGCCGGCGACGGTGCTGGCGCCCGCGCTGGCGGAACTGCGCACCCGGTATCCGGCGATCGTGTTCCGGCTGGCCGTGCAAGGCGGCTCCGATACCCCGATCACCGAGGCGCTCGACGATGCCGCAGCCGCCGGGGCGCAATCGGTTCTGCTGGTGAGTGGACAGACCCTGGGCGATGCGAAGCAGGACTCGTGGCTGGCCCGGATCGTCGGGCACTGGCTGCGCCTGCAGCCCGTCGGTGCTCCCCAAGTGCGGATCGCGCCACTGCTCACCAGCCAGCACGGGTTCGTCGACCTGCTCGGCGAGGCCGTCGCCCACGGCGGAACGCCGGCCCGGCAGACCACCGCGCCGATTCAGTCGCCCGCCTGGGAAAATGTCCCCGAGTGCGCCCGACACGTGCTGGTGTGCCGGGGACCGCGGTGCAGCGTCGAAGGCGCCCGGGAGACGTCGGAAACGCTCACAGCCGTGCTGGCCGACCGTGGACTCGACGACGACGCCGTACTGGCGACCGTCACCGGCTGCCTGTTCCCCTGCGGGCAGGCGCCCGTGCTGGTGGTCTACCCGGACGGCGACTGGTATTCCGGCATGCGGCCGGACCGAATCGCCCGGCTGGTCGACGAACATCTGGTTCGCGGCCGACCGGTGGACGAGTGGGTGAAGCGTCGCCTCGATCGCGCCTGAGATGAGACCATCGGAGAGTGGCCGACCTTCCGATCCCCGAACTGCCCGATGACGTCCGCATGGTGGTCGCCGATATGGATGGCACCCTGCTCACCCCGCAGGGCGACGTGCCCGACGGGTTCTGGCCGCTCTTGGATCGGATGCGCGAACGCGGCATCACCTTCGTCCCGGCCAGCGGGCGCCAGTACTACACGCTCGAGGCGCTCTTCGCCCGGTCGCCGGAGGGGATCTCGTACATTGCCGAGAACGGCAACCTCGTCGTCCACGACGGCCAGTTTCATCCGGGCAAACTCCTCGATGCCGGGCTGGCCGACGAGGTGGTGCTCGCTTCCCGCGAAGCGGCCCACCATCGGGACCTCGGTCTCGTGGTCTGCGGCGTGCAGGGCGGATACGCCGAGCGCACTGATCCGACCTTCATCGACGAGTTCAGCAAGTACTACCACCGGCTCACCACGCTCGACGATCTACTGACCGTCGACGACGACATTCTCAAAGTGGCGATTTTCGACGCCGACGGCGCTGCCGACTCCGCCCGCGACGTGTACAGCGCCTTCGCTGACCGCTGCCAGGTGGTGGTGTCCGGACCCAAGTGGATCGACCTGATGGCACCCGGCATCGACAAGGGGGTGGGCTTGCGCATGCTCCAGGACGACCTGAACATCACTCCGGCGCAGACCGTCGTCTTCGGCGACTACCTCAACGATCTGCAGATGCTCGACGGCGCGGACTGGTCGTTCGCGATGGCCGACGCCCACCCCGACGTGCTCAACCGGGCCCGCTACCAGGCGCCAGCGAACGCCGATCAGGGTGTGGTCGCGGTGCTGGCGGCGTTGCTCGGCGACGGCTGACCCGGCAACACTAGGATCAGCCTTCATGAGCGCAGACCTCCCCATCGGCACCCGATTCGGCACCGCCGATCCGGCGCATCTGATCGCGACCCGAATGAACCGGCACACCTTCTGGTGCGGGCAGAGTGGTTCGGGTAAGACCTATGCGCTCGGCGTGCTGCTCGAGCAGGTGCTGCTGCACACTCGACTCCCGCTGGTCATCCTCGACCCGAACAGTGACTTCGTCCGGATCGTCGAGGCGCACGACGACGCCCCGCCCGCGCTGGCCGCCGAACTGGCCGACCGGGAGATCGCGGTGCTGCGCCGCACGCCCGATTCAGCAAAGGGTGAACTGCCCTTGCGCATCCGGTTTGTCGACATGGCGCTCGCCTCGCGGGCCGCCCTGATGCAGATCGACCCGGTCGACGATGCCGACGACTTCAACGCCATGCTGCGGGTCGAAGCGATCCTGCGCGAGAAGATCGAGGCGATCGATCTCACGGCCAACAACCAGGACCTGGCGGATGTCCGCGAGTCGCTGATCCCGCAACTGCGGGCCAGCGAGGTGCCCGAGTTCATCCGGCTGGCGACCCGGCTGGAGAACCTCGGTGTCGCCGACTGGGACCTGTGGGCCTGGGCGGATGAACCGGCGCCGGAGGTCATCGCGCGGCGGCCGGACGCGACCGTCGTCGACCTCGGTGGGTACGAC
>NZ_JBAQWU010000334.1:0-4704 GCF_049299075.1 Gordonia sp. (in: high G+C Gram-positive bacteria) | reverse complement strand
GGCGCCAATATCCCCGACACCTTTGTCTTCGCCCTCGGCTACCACACTTATTTCACGGTGGAGGGCCGACCCCTCGTGGTCCTCGCGCACGAGGTGATCATGAAGGTTCCATTGCTCGGCGATATGGCCCGGAAGTTCGGTGTCATCCGGGCCGATCAGGCCAGGGCCGCCGAATTGCTCGGTCAGGGTGCGAGCGTGCTGGTGTATCCGGGTGGCGATGTGGAAGCGCTGCGCCCGTGGCGCGACCGGAACCGGATCGTCTTCAGCGGACGGAAAGGCTTTCTGCGCCTCGCACACGAGGCGGGCGCGAAGATCGTCCCGGTGGTCGCCCACGGCGGGCAGGAGAGCTTCTTCGTTCTCAATGACGGCCGCAAGACCGCCAAGGCTCTCCGCTTCGACAAGTACCTGCGCATCAAGTCGGTTCCGATCAGTATCAGTCTCCCGTGGGGTCTGGTTCCCGGGGACCTGCCGCACGTGCCCTTGCCGGTCAAGATCCGCGTCCAGGTGCTGCCCCCGATCGACATTCGGGAGCTGTTCGGCGACGAGCCGGATTGGGACGAGGCGTACGGCTATGTGACATCGGCGATGCAGGTTGCGCTGTCCGGACTGGCCGCGGAATCGGTCATTCCGATGGTGAACTGACATGGGGGACGTCCTCCGGAGTGTCTATGTCCGCCGCCCGCTCGATGAGGTGTGCGCGGTAATCACCGATCCGGCGATCGCCTTCAGCATCATTGGCGACTTCGGCCGGTTCGCGAAGATCGCCGAAATGCCCGACGGGGCACAGGAGTGGGATCTTTTCCTCCCGGTCGGGACCGTTCACATCGGCGGTCGTGTCCTGGTGCCGCCGCGCCGTCCCGATGAATTGACGTGGACCTCGATCCGCGGCACACACAATCACGCCCGGGTATGGGCGACGGCGGAGGGCGCGGGCACCCAGCTCAACATGTCGATAGGCGTGACCTTCGTCGGCATGATCAGCGGCTGGCTCGCCGGACTCCTCGCCAAAGACATCCTTGCCCGGCATGTTCAGGCCAGTCTGGAACAGTTGCGCCATCACATCGAATACGCCGCGCTGCTCGACTGACCACCTCTTCGGCCGCCAGGGCAGCTACTGGGCGCGCGGGTGGGCGGTGGCGTAGACCTCGCGCATCGTGTTGACCGTGACCAGCGTGTAGACCTGGGTCGTGGTGACCGACGAGTGGCCGAGGAGCTCCTGCACGACGCGGACATCGGCACCGCCGTCGAGCAGGTGGGTGGCGAAGCTGTGCCGCAGCGTGTGCGGTGACACATCCTTGCGCACCCCCGCGCGCTCGGCCGCGTCTACCAGTACCTGCCAGGCGCTCTGCCGCGATAGCCGGCCACCGCGGATGTTCAGGAAGAGCGCGGGAGTGGACTTCTTGACCAGTGCCGGCCGGCCGCGCACCAGGTAGGCGTCGATCGCGGCAATCGCCGGGCGGCCCACGGGCACGATCCGCTCCTTGCCGCCCTTGCCGCGCAGCACCACGGCCCGGCTCTCGGTGTCGATGTCGTCGACGTCGAGCGCCGTCACCTCGGAGATCCGCGCACCGCAGCTGTAGAGCAACTCGAGCATCGCACGGTCCCGCAGGGCCCGCGGGTGGTCAGGCGCACCGGCAGCCTCCAGAATCGCCAGCACCTCGTCCACCGCGAGCGCCTTCGGCAGGCGACGCGCCGGCTTGGGCGGGCGCACCGCGTGCGCCACATCGTCGACGACGACCCCCTCAGCCGCAGCGAACTTGTGAAATCCGCGCGCCGCCACCAGGGTGCGCGCCACCGATGAATCCGCTAACGGCGCCGCGCCCTCAGCTGGATTCCCCTTGCGCAGCGCCACCAGGAACTCGCGCACGTCCGCCTCGGTCACCGCAGTTAGCGAGGTCCGGCCCAAACCGTCCAGGAACTCCGCGTAGCGCGCCAGATCCCGCCGGTACGACGACACGGTGTTGGCCGCCGAGCCCTTCTCCACCGTCAAGTGATCGAGGTACCGCAGCACCACATCCTCGACCGAAAGCTGATCCATGAATGAAACCTATTACCGCCCAACGAAAGTCGACGGTCGATCGATCCAGGGCGCGTCCACCGGCCGCAACTGCGCGCCGGTGCGATCCGCCGTCGCCAGCGCCAACACACCGGCCACACACGACGCGTTCACGATCTCGCCGCTGAACACCGCCGCGACCGACTGATCGAGGGTCCGCCACTGCACCGTCAGGTCGGCTTCCTCGTGCACTTGCTCCCCGGTCGCCACCGCACTGAGGCCTTCGGCGAGAAAGACGCGCGTGGCTTCGTCGCAGAAGCCAGCCGATGACACCAGGTCGACCAACGTGCTCCAGCGCTCGGCAGCGAGGCCGGCTTCCTCGGCCAGCTCGCGCTGCGCGGCCTGCACCGGAGACTCGTCCGGACCGCCATCCAGGAGCCCCGCGGGCAGCTCTATCAGCCTGCGCCCCACGGGATGCCGATACTGATACACGAAAGCGATCTGCCCGGCGGCGTCGCGCGCCACCACAACCACCGCACCGTGTTTGGCGACCACCTCACGAACCGCAGTCGCGCCACCGGGCATCTCCACCTGATCCCGACGCAGCGCCAAAATCGCGCCCGAGTACACCGTCTCGGAGTCAGTGACGGTGAACTCGTGGCGGCTTCGACTCACTGCTCGCTCAACCATCGAGGATCGATCTACGCGGAGTCGGCGTCGTCGTTGGCCATATCGGTCGGGTCGTAGCCGTCGAGCGAGACCGGAAGTCGCTCAGCCGCTTTGTATTTCAGCGCGGCCTCGATGAACGCGGCAAACAACGGGTGCGGACGGGTCGGGCGGCTCTTCAGCTCCGGGTGCGCCTGCGTGGCCACCAGGAACGGGTGCTTCTCACGCGGGTACTCCACAAACTCCACCAGCGTGCCGTCCGGTGAAGTACCGGAGAACACCAACCCCGACTCGGCGATTGTGTCGCGGTAGGCATTGTTCACTTCGTAGCGGTGCCGGTGCCGTTCGGTCACTTCGTTACTGCCGTAGGCACGGGCCACCTGGCTGCCCGGCGCCAGTGTGGCCGGGTACGAACCCAGTCGCATGGTGCCGCCCAGGTCGGCGTCACCGGAGACGGCCGCTTCCTGGTCGGCCATCGTCGCGATGACCGGCTGTGGCGTTTCCGGATCGAACTCCGTGGAGCTCGCCTCGGTCAGCCCGACCGACCGCGCCGCCTCGATCACCACGCATTGCAAGCCCAGACACAGTCCGAGCAGCGGAATCCCGCGCTCGCGCGCATAGCTGATCGCACCGAGTTTGCCCTCGATTCCGCGGATGCCGAAGCCGCCCGGAACCATGATCGCGTCCACCTCGCGTAGCGCCGCGTCGGCGCCCTCGTCGGTCGCGCAATCGTCCGACGGAACCCACACGATGTCCGTGCGGGCATAGTGCGCGAAGCCACCGGCGCGAATCGCCTCGGTCACCGACAGGTAGGCGTCGGGCAGATCGATGTACTTGCCGACGATCGCCACGGTCACCGTCTCACGCGGCGAGTGCACTCGGTCAAGCAGATCGCCCCAGACGGTCCAGTCGACATCACGGAACGGCAGGCCCAACTGACGCACCACGTAGGCGTCGAGCTGCTCACTGTGCAGGACCTTGGGGATGTCGTAGATCGACGGCGCGTCGGGGGTGGAGATGCAACCGTCGATGTCGACGTCGCACATGAGCGCGATCTTCTTCTTCAGCGGCTCGGGCACCGGCCGATCACACCGCAGGATCAGCGCATCGGGCTGGATACCGATGCTGCGCAGCGCTGCCACCGAATGCTGGGTCGGCTTGGTCTTGAGCTCACCGGACGGCGCCAGGTACGGCACCAGCGAGACGTGCAGGAAGAAGACATTCTCCCGACCCAGGTCGTGCCGGATCTGCCGCGCGGCCTCGATGAACGGCTGCGACTCGATGTCGCCGACGGTGCCGCCGATCTCGGTGATGACCACGTCGGGCGCCTCGCCGCTGGCGTCCGCATCGTGCATCGCGAGCATCCGGCTCTTGAGTTCGTCGGTGATGTGCGGGATTACCTGCACGGTGTCACCGAGGTACTCGCCGCGCCGCTCCTTGGCGATCACCGTCGAATACACCTGCCCGGTGGTGACGTTCGCCGAGGCACCCAAATTGCGGTCCAGGAATCGCTCGTAATGCCCGATGTCCAGGTCGGTTTCGGCGCCGTCCTCGGTCACAAAGACCTCGCCGTGCTGGAACGGATTCATCGTTCCGGGATCGACGTTCAGGTACGGATCCACCTTCTGCATCGTCACACGCAGACCGCGCGCAGTGAGAAGCTGTCCCAGGCTGGAGGCCGTCAGACCTTTACCCAGGGACGATGCGACGCCACCCGTAACGAAGATGTGCTTTGTTGCCGGTCCAGAATGGCGCTGTGATCGCAAACTATGACTCCCGTCGAGGCTTAATACCTAACGGGATTCCAGCCTAGCGCATACCGGGCCCGTATCGGATGCGGAGCCACGAGCGATTCAGGACACCGTGACCGATGTCGCTCCCGGCCCGGTGCCGTATGCCCCGACCTTTCCATCCTTGATCGCGCCTGCCGCCAGCACGACGGTGACCCGGCCGGGTTGCTCAGCAATATCGTCAACGGTGGACAGCGCCTTGGCCAGCGCGGGGTCCGCGCGGACGACGGCGATCGGCGCGCCACCCTGGGC
>NZ_JBAQWU010000333.1:0-8547 GCF_049299075.1 Gordonia sp. (in: high G+C Gram-positive bacteria) | reverse complement strand
CAGGTTGGCGTCGACGGTGTCGCTCCCGGCATCCTGCAGCTGGTAGGCCTGCAGTTTGTGCAGCAGACCGATGCCGCGGCCCTCGTGGCCGCGCATGTACAGCACGATGCCGCGACCTTCGGCGGCGACGGCTGCCATCGCGGCATGCAGCTGGGGGCCGCAGTCGCAGCGCAGCGAGCCGAAGACGTCACCGGTCAGGCACTCCGAGTGCACCCGAACCAGGACATCGTCACCGGCACCGCTCGGACCGTCAATATCACCCATGACCAGGGCCACATGCTCGACGTCGTCGTACGGGCTGGTGTAGCCGACGGCGCGGAAGTCACCGTACTCGGTGGGAATCCGGGCCTCAGCCACGCGCACGACATGCTTCTCGTGCTGGCGGCGCCAGGCGATCAAATCGGCGATCGAGACCAGCGCTAGGTTGTGCTCGTCGGCAAAGGCGCGCAGCTCGTCGGTACGCGCCATCGCGCCCGGGTCGGTCTGGCTGACCACTTCACAGATCACCCCGGCCGGGCGCAGACCGGCCAGTCGCGCCAAATCGACGGCGGCCTCGGTATGGCCGGGCCGGCGCAACACGCCGCCTTCTTTCGCGCGCAACGGCACCACATGGCCGGGCCGGGTGAAGTCGTGCGCCTGAGCGAGCGGATCGGCGAGCTTACCGATCGTCGTCGCGCGGTCCGCGGCGCTAATTCCGGTACCGACGCCTTCGCGCGCATCGACGGTCACGGTATACGCGGTACCGTGCTTGTCCTGGTTGACCGAGTACATCGGCGGGAGGCCGAGCCGGTCGCAGTCGGCGCTCTCCAGCGGCACGCAGACGTAGCCCGAGCTGTACCGAACCATAAAGGCGACCAACTCGGGCGTCGCCTTTTCCGCGGCGAAGATCAGGTCGCCTTCATTCTCGCGATCCTCATCGTCGACGACGACGACGGCCCGGCCGGCAGCAATGTCGGCGATGGCGCGCTCAATGCTGTCCAGCCGGGTTGTGGTGGCCTGTTCACTCATTGTTCACTCACTCTTCTCGGTGCTCTGCGTCGGACCCGACTGGGTCAGCCGCTCCACATACTTAGCGATGACGTCGACTTCGAGATTCACTGAGTCGCCGGTCTGCGCCAGTCCCAGGATGGTGTCGGCCAGCGTCGTCGGGATCAGCGAAACCTCGAGACAGTGGTCGCCGACCGCGGACACCGTCAGCGAGGTGCCGTCGACCGTGATCGAGCCCTTCTCCACGATGTACCGGGTCAATTCCGGGGGGACGTCGATCCGCACGACAGTCCAGTGCTCGGCGGGCGTGATGAGGATGATGGTGCCGACGCCGTCGACATGACCCTGCACCACATGGCCACCGAACCGGCCATCGGCCGGCATGGCCCGTTCGAGGTTCACCCGCGACCCGGGCAGCAGGTGCCCGAGGGAACTGCGCCGCAGGGACTCGGCCATCACGTCGACGGTGAAGATTCCGTCCGCGACGTCGACGACAGTCAGGCAGACCCCGTTCACCGCGATCGAATCGCCGCGGGCAGCATCGCTGGTGACCAGCGGTCCACGGATCGACAACCGCGCAGCTTGGTCCAGATCGTCGCGGTCGACGATCTCGCCGCGCTCTTCCACGATTCCGGTGAACACGTCTCTCCCTTTGCTCGCTCACGCGCTCGGGGAGCCCAGGGTGCGGTGCGCCGCTGGGTGTCCTCTCGTATCCGGACTGTGACCGTCGGCTCCGGGATCACACCGGAATCTGCTGACCCCACCTCATCGCTGGGGTGGGCGCTCGCGGGCTCGGCCGGTTGTGACTAACGTCGCAGCAGGCCATTACCGCCGGTGGGGAGTTTCACCCCGCCCCGAGAACTCTACGATCGACGCTAGCACGCACCGGGCACGTCGCGCCGCACGCACCAAGCCTGTCCTGCCGTGTTAGATATATCCACACCGGGCGAAATCCTTACCGCCCGGTCCACCACTCGGCGAAGGCGACTCATGACCAACGACATCCCCGCTTCGGCTGCGCCCGCTCAGACCGGACCGGCGCGGCCGGCGAATGCAGCCGTGACTTTTCTGAAGCGCTTCTGGCTGCCGATCGTTCTGGTGATCCTGGCGATCATTTTCATCGTCACTAATACCGAAGATGCGACCTTCAACATCGGCTGGGTACGCATCACCCAGCCGTTATGGCTCCTGCTCACCATCACCCTGCTCGTCGGCTTAGTGATCGGCTGGTTCGTCGGCCGCCGCGGGCGCAACGACAAGTAGACGAACGGTTCGAGTACGACCGGCGGTCAGGCGGGCGAGAGCGTGAGCAGGAGGTCGTCGCCGAGGTCGGTGACGCCGTCCCGATGGAAGTGATGGGCCTGCGTCAAGGTCTGCACCGATCGGTCCAGGACCGCCGGGTGTCCGTCGCCGAGGATGATCGGTGCGAGGTAGACCTGCAGCTCGTCGACCAGGCCGGCGGCCAGGAATGCGCCGATGATCCCCGGTCCCCCTTCCAGCAGCACCCACAGCGCGTCGGGCAGAGCGGCGAGGACGTCGGCTGGCGCGTAGGAGCGCACCTGTATCAACGATGACGTCCCGTCGCGCAGCTTCGCGTCGGCGGGCAGCTCTCGGTTGCCGACGACCACCCGCACCGGCTGGTGTGAGTAGAGCGCACCGTCGGGTCGTCGGGCGGTGAGCGACGGGTCGTCGGCCAACGCCGTTCCCGTCCCGATGATGATGGCGTCCAGAAGTGCCCGCTGAGCGTGTGCGTGTTCCCGGGCGGCCGAGCCGGTGATCCATTGGCTGGTGCGGTCCGGGGCAGCGACCCGCCCGTCTAGGGTGCTGGCGATCTTCGCCGTGACGAACGGCCGCCCGTGTGCAGCGCGGAACACCCAATGCCGTAACGGACCCTGCCGCGCAGCGGCCTCCAGTACCCCACCAATCACGTCGATGCCCGCGGCGCGCACCGTCTCCGCTCCCCCGGCCGCCTGCGGATTCGGATCGGCGATTGCATAGTGCACGGCGGCGACGCCAGCGTCGATGAGCGCCTGCGCGCACGGCCCGGTGCGCCCGGTGTGGTTGCACGGTTCCAGCGTGACGACGGCGGTGCCGCCGCGCGCGCGGTCCCCGGCCTCGTCGAGGGCCACGATCTCGGCGTGGCGACCTCCGGGTGGTTGCGTATATCCGACGCCCACCACCTCGCCGCGGCAGTCCAGGATCACAGCGCCCACCGGAGGGTTTGGTGAGCTGATGCCGACCGCATCCCGGGAGGTGTCGATCGCGAGCGCCATCGCCTCGGCGATCTCCATCGGCTTACCCGCGAGCTGCCGTAGCGAGCGCCCGCAGATCCGCCACCCGCGCGCTGGGGTCGTCGCCCCCGTATACGGCCGAACCGGCGACAAAGCAGTCGACACCGGCCTCGGCGGCCTCCTCAATGGTGGACGCCGCGATGCCCCCGTCGATCTCGATCAGCAGCGTGAGTTGCTCGGCGTCGATGATCTTGCGCAGTTCGCGAACCTTGCCGAGCACCTCGGGCATGAACTTCTGCCCGCCGAAGCCGGGTTCGACACTCATGATCAGCAGGGTGTCGAACTCCGGCAGGATCTCCAGATAGGGAGCAAGGGCAGTGCCCGGCTTGATGCCCAGACCGGCTTTGCCGCCGGCGGCGCGGATATCGCGAGCCACCGAGATCGGGTCGTCGGTGGCCTCGGCGTGGAAGCTGACGTTGTAGGCGCCGGCCTCGGCGTAACCGGGCGCCCAGCGGCCGGGGTCGGTGATCATCAGGTGGCAGTCGACGGGGATATCGGTGGCCCGCAGAATCGACTCGACCACGGGCAGCCCGAGCGTCAGGTTCGGCACGAAGTGGTTGTCCATGACGTCCACGTGCACCCAGTCGACACCCGGGTCCACCACGGACGGTCCGACCGCTGCGATCTCGGACTGCAGATTGGCGAAGTCGGCGGACAGGATGGAGGGCGCGATCATCGGCGCGGGGCGTTGGCACATGGGGCTGAGTGTACTTTCTTCCGGGCCGCCGATACCGGGCGGCGGCATCCGGTAGGCGGTGCGTTTAGGTTAGACACATGGGTGTTGTGAAGCACAGATGGTCGTGGTGGCTGCTCGGCGCGCTGGGTGCCGGTCTGGGTGCGGTGCTGGTGACCGTCCGGACAACCCCGACGCCGGGCGCCCTGCTCATTCGCACGATGTTCAACTACGAGGGCGGCAAGGTCCTCGCGCGCAATCTGCGCTACGCCGACGATTCGGTGACTATCGAGCGCGACATCGACTACCTACCGGTCGGCTCTCCGATGCGTCGCACCGTGGACCGCGACACCCGGTTGGACCTCTACCAGCCAGCTGGCCGGGCCGCGCGGGCCCGTCCGCTGCCGCTCATCGTCTGGATCCACGGCGGCGGCTGGGTGTCCGGCGACAAACGCGACCCGGGACCGTTCCTCACCCGGCTGGCCGCGGCCGGTTTCGCTGTTGCGTCGGTGAACTACTCGCTCGCACCGGGGCAGATCTACCCGCTCGCGATCCGGCAGCTGAATGCGGCGCTGGGCTATCTGAGCGAGAACGCGCAGGCGTATGGCATCGCTAACGAGTCCATAGTGCTGGCCGGCGACTCCGCGGGCGGCAACCTGGCCGCGCAACTGGCGGCGATCATCACCGATGCCAACTACGCCGAACGGATGGACGTTGAACCATCGCTTCGTCCGCCGCAGGTACGCGGCGCCCTGCTGTACTGCGGCGTCTACGACTCGTATGCCCTGTCCCCCGCGCATCTGCCGCGCGGACTGTCGACGTCGATCCTCCGCTGGGCCGTCAGCAACACCCTGTGGGCGTACACCGGGAACCGATCGTCACCCTCGGCGCAGCGCGATCAGATGTCCACGGTGCAGGCCGTGACGGGCGCCTACCCGCCGGTCTGGGTGACCGGCGGCAATGCGGACATCCTGACCCGAACCCAGAGCGTGCCGTTGGTCGACACACTGACCGCGCTGGGTGTGGACGTCTCGTCGCTGATCTGGACCGACCAGATGACCGACCAGCAACTCGGTCACGAGTATCAGTACGAATTGAGCACCGACGCGGCGCAGCGAGCGCTGGCCGAATCGATCGCCTTCGCCCGCCGGGTCACCGGCAAACCTGCGGGCTGAGCGTCAGACGTGGCCGGACACGTACCGGGGTCGGCTGCCGACAGTGGTCAGCAGGGCCTCGTGCAGCTCCGGGCCGTATTCGGTCAGATCCGGCCAATCCACGAGCACCAGCCCGCATTCGGTGCGCGCATACGGCGTACTGCCGATATGCCAATCCCCGATCAGCGCGGTGAAACCGCACGACGGGCACTCTTCTTCGGGCTCATCGCCGCCGTCCCACCACTCCTGCGGATCCCAGTCGTCGAGGAGGTCGTGGCACTGCGGACATTCCGGCGGGACGCTGTCCGAGAACGCGCTCACCGTCGCACCGGGCCCCAGGTCCACGGAGATGGCATCGCGCTCGTCCAGCGGAAGCGGATTGCCGTCGGCCGCCGCCGAGTGCGCGATCGCCATGATCTGGTTGAGCAGCTCTTCGTCTACCTCGCCGCCGGCCTCGACCGGATCGGCGTCCGGGTCGGCGCTGAGCGCCAGGCGCAGCGTCCGCTCCATCTGCTTCTCGGCCGCGGCGCCGCGGTCGTTGAGCGAGAAGTAGAACTGCAGAAACTGGCTCATCAGGCGTCCTTGCGCAGCGCGGCCAGGAACATAGCGTCGGTGCCCTGGCGGTGCGGCCACAACTGTACGTCCGGCCCGGAGCCAAGGGTCTCCGGATCGACGACGTCGCCAGCGGCAAACGGACGCGCATCCAGTTGCGTCACACCGGGATTGGCGTCCAGCACCGCCGACACCACGCCGGTGGTCTCGGCCGGGTGCGGCGAACATGTGGAATAGAGGACGACGCCGCCGGGTCGCACCAGACGTAGCGCCTCGGTGAGCAGTTCGGTCTGCAACTCCACCAGCGCCGGAACTTCGGCGTCGGTGCGGCGCCAGCGCGCCTCTGGGCGACGGCGCAGTGACCCCAGACCCGAGCACGGCGCGTCGACCAGGATGCGGTCGTAGCCGGGCTCCAGACCGCTATCGCGGCCGCCGGCCACGTGCACGTCCACCGGCAGGCCGTCGACCACCGTGGCGATCAGCTCGGCGCGGTGCTCGGAGATCTCCACGGCGTCCAGGTGCGCGCCCAACAGATCGGCCAGCGAACCGAGCAGCGCAGCCTTGCCACCCGGGCCGGCGCACAGGTCAAGCCAGCGGCCGTTGTCGTCGCCGACCAGTTCGGCGCGTTCGAGGGCCACCGCGACCAATTGGCTGCCTTCGTCCTGCACCCCAGCGTAGCCGTCGCGGACCGCATCTAGCTTGCCCGGATCACCCTCGGGCAGGTACACGCAGTACGGCGAGTAACGCCCCGTCTCGCCGCCGCTGATCAACGCGAGTTCTTCGGCAGTGATCTGGCCGGGCCGGGCGACGAGGTGCACGATCGGCCGCTCATCGTCGGCCGCCAGCGCGGCCTGCAGTTCCCCGGCCGAACGGCCCAGTGCAGTGAAAAAGACCTCGCCGATCCAGCGCGGGTGCGCGTAGGTGAACGACAGATTTCCGACGAGGTCATCGGTGATCGGCGGGGCCAGTTCGTCGACCCAGAACTGTTCGGTCCGCTGGGAAATCTTGCGCAACACGGCGTTGACGAAGCCCGACGGGCCCATCCCCTTCTCGCTGCGCACCAAGTCCACCGACGTGGACACGGCCGCATGCGCGCCAATCCGGGTGCGCAGCAACTGATACGCACCCAGCCGCAGGACGTCGAGCAGATCGCCGTCGATCTCACTGACCGGCCGGCCCGCGGCCGCGCCGATAATGGGATCAAGCAGTCCCATGCTGCGCGCGGTGCCGTAGGTCAATTCGGTCGCCAGCGCGGCGTCCCGACCGGTGATATTCCGCTCGCGAAGGAGCTTGGGCAGCAACAGGTTTGCGTACGCGTCACGTTCGCGGATGGCCCGCAGCACGTCGCGGGCGACGAGGCGGTCGGCACCGAGATCCTTATCCCGGACCTTTTTGGTGTCGCGCTGGGTGTCGCGTTCGCTCATGTGAAGGATTCCGTTCCGGTGAGGCGGGCCCCGCGGGCCCAATCGGCCGCAGGCAGCGGCTTCTTACCTGGTGGCTGCACCCACCCCAGTTGCACGGCGCCCGACGAGGTTCCGACGAAGACCGCCTTGCGCCCCGCCGAAATGTGTCCGGGAGCAAGGTCTTTCGGATCAACGGTGCAGTGCAGCAGATCGGCGCCGTCGGAAATCGTGACCGGTCCGAGCTTGATGCGGTTGGCGCCCAGCTCGGTCCACGCGCCCGGTGCGGGAGTGTGTGCCCGGATGGTGCGATCGATGAGATGCGAGGGCAGGTCCCACCGCACGCGCGCATCTGCGACGGTGATCTTGGGTGCGTAGGAGACGCCGTCGATCGACTGCGGTACCGGCGACAACTCGTCGGCGGCGATGCCGTCGACCACGTTGCGGGTGAACAGTGCACCGGCTTCGGCGAGCCGGTCGAGCAGATCCCCCGCAGTATCGGTACCCCGAATTCGTTCGGTGAAGGTGCCGAAGACCGGTCCGGTGTCCAGACCTGCTTCGAGGGCGAAGACACTGGCGCCGGAGAACTCGTCACCGGCCGCGATGGCCGCCTGCACCGGGGCTGCGCCACGCCAGGCCGGCAGCAGTGAGAAGTGCAGATTGACCCAGCCGTACGGGAGTGCGGTGAGCACGTCGACGGGGATCAGGCCACCGTAGGCGACCACGACGCCGATGTCGGCGTTCCACCGGGTCAACGCCTCCGCGACCGCGAGATCACTCATCCGCGCAGGGGCGATGACCTCGATCGCGTGGCTGTCGGCGAGCTCACCGATCGGGCTGCGCACCGGGGTGCGACCGCGTCCGGCGACGGTGTCGGGGCGGGTGATTACCCCGACCACCTGATGGTCGTCGGAGTCGATCAATTCCCGCAGGGTCGCCACGGCCGGCTGCGGGGTACCCGCGAACACCACTCTCATGTCAACCGATGGTAGGCGGGTCCACCTGGACCCGGATACCCGCGGTGTCTTCGTGTCGCGCGTGCCGCAACACCTGGGCGGCACGCAGGGCGGCCGCGAGCTCCCGTCCGCGGCTGCGGTCGATCCGCAGCAAGACCCGTTCGACGCCGTCGCGCAGGTCCAGACCCGCGGGTGGTCGTACACCGGGCGGCAACGGCACCGGTCCGAGCACTGTTGCGCCTGCGGGCAGATCGATCAACCCAAGAAAGGCGCTGATCGCCGCCGGGGGTCCGTCCACCGAGGCCATGGTCGCCGCGGGCGGGAAGCCGAGTTCGCGGCGCATCGCCAGTTCCTGCTCGGCCGCGCCGACTGGATCCCAGCGGATCAGGGTCTGCACCGGCGCCAGCGCCGCATCTGCGACGACCACCACGCGCCCACCGTCCTCGCGCGGGCGAACCAGAGTCGCCACCGCCATCCAGTTGCGGACCGTCTCCTCGGCCGCCCGCAGATCCTGGCGATCGAGCTGTGCCCAGG
>NZ_JBAQWU010000332.1:0-21604 GCF_049299075.1 Gordonia sp. (in: high G+C Gram-positive bacteria) | reverse complement strand
GGATCTCGGTCTCGTCCATCGCGATGATTCGCCCGGCACGCCCGGCTTTGGTGCCGGCTACCGCGGGCAGTTGCGCCACCCGGTCCAGGCCGCCGACCGATTCGGCACCCTGGGTCATCACCAGGATCACGTCCGGATCGGCGCGCATCAGCGACTCCGTGCTCATTGTGGTGAACGCGGCGGTGAGCCCCGATGCGGTTCCGGCGTCGCGCCCGCCGAGCGCCCCGATCAGGTCGTCGGCACCGGACTGCGGTCCGGCCAGCAGAATCAGCCGATCACCGCGGATGTAGAGGAACGCGATCACCGGATCGCCGGTCGGGGTGGGGAGTGCGGCCTGCGCGGCGGCGATCTCGCCGGCGGTCCGGGTGACCAACTTTTCTCCTGCCACGGGTGCGCCGAGTGCAGTGGCGACCGCGCGAATGAGGTCGGGGGCTCCGGCGACGCTGCGTTCGCCGGTGAACTCAACGACGTTGATCCGGGCTTCGCGCAACTGGTTCAGCACGCCGACGGGCGTGGCATCGGCACTGGCCAGCACAATCGAAGGGCTCTGTGCGAGCACCTTCTCGAAGTTGACGGCATGGCCGGCGTCGGTCACTTCAGGCAGCGGCAGTGCCGCGGCGAACGTGGTGGATCGGTCGCGGCCGACGACGTTCGGTCCGAGGCCGAGCGCGTACACAATGGCACCCAACGTCCCGTTCCGGTCCAGAGCGATGATCCGGTCAGCCTGGGGGCCGGCGGCCGGGTGCTGCTCGACGGGGATCGGCTCGTCGTGGGTGATCGTGGCGATCCGGGGGCCGTCGCGCAGCGGGGAGTCGGTCGCGCCGCCCACCGCGGCGACGTCGATCGGGGCGGTCATGCACGCCGTCAGCAGTACGGCGAGGAGCAGGGTGCCCACCATGGTGAGCGGTCCGCGGCGGCGCGGGCGGCGGACTGCGGTCACAGGTGTCACTTCTCTTCTCGGGCGGCAGCTGGCTCAGTGCTGCGCGGGTGGCTTAGGACTACCTTACCGACTGTCCCGGGCTGGTTCGCACCCGGCCGGGCGGGCCGTAGAATAGTCGGCATGACCGTTCGTGCTCCGCTTCGACCAGGCCGTGTTTCCCCGATTCTGGCGGTTCCCGACGCCATCGTCCGGCCCGAGTATGTGGGCAAGCCCACCGCGCAGGAGGGCAACGAGCCGTGGGTCCAGACCCCCGAAACGATCGAGAAAATGCGTCTCGCCTGCAAAATCGCGGCGAATGCGCTCGCCGAGGCTGGCCGCGCCGTGGCGCCGGGCGTGACCACCGATGCCCTCGACCGCATCGCCCACGAGTACATGATCGACCACGGCGCCTACCCGTCGACGCTGGGCTACCGGGGTTTTCCGAAGTCGTGCTGTACCTCGCTCAACGAGGTGATCTGCCACGGTATCCCGGATTCCACGGTGATCGCGGACGGTGACATCGTGAACATCGACGTCACCGCCTTTATCGACGGCGTGCACGGCGACACCAACGCGACTTTCCTGGCCGGTGACGTCACTCCGGAACACCGCGATCTCGTCGAGCGGACCCGGATCGCCACCGAGCGGGCCATCAAAGCTGTCAAGCCCGGACGCGAACTGAATGTCATCGGCCGGGTGATCGAGTCCTACGCCCACCGGTTCGGCTACAGCGTGGTGCGGGACTTCACCGGGCACGGTATCGGCGAGACTTTTCACAACGGACTCATCGTCCTGCATTACGATCAGCCGTCGGTCGACACGATCCTCGAACCGGGCATGGTCTTCACCATCGAACCGATGATCAATCTTGGCGGACTGGCGTGGGATCAGTGGGACGATGACTGGACCGTGGTGACCGCGGACGGTCAGTGGACCGCGCAGTTCGAGCACACACTGGTGGTTACTGACGCCGGCGCTGAGGTCTTGACACTGCCGGACGCCTGACGTCGCGCAGGCGCTGTTCGCGGCGATTCAGTCGAAGGAGTCGCCGACGCAGAGCGTGTCGACCGCCGTGCTGGGGCGGCCGGTGCCCTGCGTCGACCTATTGATGGCTTCGGAGGAGGCGCTCGCGCGGTCGGCGGCATGCGCGATGTAGTAGGCCGCGCCGGAATCGTTGGCGCTGACGTGCGCCACCGCGGCACATCCGGACGAGAAGGCCGCATGACCCCAGGTACCTCGGGTGAAGCCGTAGCCCGCGGCCGCGTTCAGCATGGCAGCCTCGTCCGGGTGGTTGGCGAACTTGATCACCCGGCCTTGTGGGCTGACGACCAGACCCCAGGTCAGGCCGTTGGCGGGCGGGGCTTCGCCGTCGGTGGTCGGGGCCGCGCCGCTGGCCTGGTCGGCGGCAGTCGTGGTGGCGGCCGCGGTCTTCTGGCCGGGTTGCTGAGCGATGACCACGACGGCGGCGATCACGCCGAGCCCGATCAGGATCGTGAGCGTCGACAAGGCGAGGGTCATCGTGGAGCCGATGCCGCGGTTCGCGGCAGCGGCCACCGGGGCCGATGCCGGGGTGGAAACCGAAACGGGTGCCGGATACGGGTGCGGGGCAGATTGTGGGGCCGACGGTTGCGTGGCAGTACGCGGCAGTGTGACCGGTGGCCTGACCCTCGGCGGTGGCCGGAAATCGGTACCGGATCCGCCGCTGGCGAGCGCCTCGGCGAAGGCCCGGCACGAGCGGTAGCGATGCGCCGGATCCTTGGCCAGCGCCCGGGCGAACACGGCGTTCAGGTGCGCATACTGACTCGCGATGCTGCCGATGGGTGGGGCTGGTGTGGACAACTGGGCGTTCAGCAGCGCGGCAGCGGGCAGCCCGACGAACGGCGGCCGTCCGGTCAGGAGCTCGTACGCGGTGCAGGCCAGTGCGTACTGGTCGCTGGCCGGATTGTCCCGGTCGCCGGTGACCGATTCGGGCGCCGAGTAGGTGAGGGTGCCGATGAAGGAGTCGACACCGGTCAACGATGTCGATCCGGCGAGGCGTGCGATGCCGAAATCGAGGACGGTGACGCGTTCGACGTTGCCCCGGGAATCGCGGCGCACCATCAGGTTTGCCGGTTTGATATCGCGGTGCACCACATGGCGGGCGTGCGCGTAGTCGAGCGCCGCGCCGGCCTGCGCGGCAATGGTGGTCACCTCGCGCAGCGGGAGTTTCTGGTTGCTGAGATCCGTGCCGTCGAGGTACTGCATGGTGAACCAGGGGACGCCGTCGGTGATGCCGTGGTGGTAGACGGTGACGATGCCCGGGTGGTCGAGCTTGGCCACGGTTCGCGCTTCGGTAGCGAACCGCTCCGCGAAGCTGCCGTCGGCATCCACGGCCAGCACCTTGAGGGCTTCGCTCCGGTCCAGGTGGGGATTACGGACGAGGTACACGCTGCCCATGCCGCCTTTGCCGAGCATGCGGGCCACCTCGTAGCCGGCAAATGGCCGACCGGGCACCGGACCAGACATCTGCCGATCACCGCCTTTCCCTCCGGGAAGCGATGGTATCCCGCTGGCGTCTGCGGAGCGGCCATCGGTATCAGGGAGTGTCGGCGGCGCGGGGAACGACGATCCGGTCGGGTCGCGAGTACAGGACCAGCGAATCGCCGCGCACAAAGCCGGCGAGCGTGATGCCGCGGGCCGTGGCCAGGTCGACCGCCAGCGACGACGGTGCCGAGACAGCCGACAGGATGGGCACTCCGGCCATCGCCGCCTTCTGGACCACCTCGAAACTGGCGCGGCTGGACACTTGCAGAATCGTGTGTCGTAACGGGAGGGCATCGGCGTTGAGGGCCCAGCCGAGGACCTTGTCGACGGCGTTGTGCCGACCGACGTCTTCGCGCACCACCAGGGCCTCGCCGTTGTGCGCATCGAAGAGGGCGGCCGCGTGCATTCCGCCGGTCTTGTCGAACGCCGACTGCTGGGTGCGCAGCCGGTCGGGCAGGTCGAGGAGAACGTCCGCGCTCACCGTCGCCGGATCGGGTGCGGGATCAAACGACGACTGCGTCTGAATCTGATCGATGCTGGTCTTGCCGCATACTCCGCACGCACTGGAGATAGCGAACGAGCGTGAGGGGGCTCGCAGGGGTATGCCCGCGGCGAGTGTGACGTCGAGCACGTTGTACGAGTTTTCGGCATGACCGTCGGGGCCGGTGACCGTGGCACCGGCGCAGTAGCGAGCGGCCACGATATCGGTGCGCGCAGCGACGATGCCCTCGGACAACAGGAAGCCAGCGGTGAGTTCCACATCGTGTCCGGGGGTGCGCATCGTCACCGTGAGCGGTCGGCCCGCGATTCGGATCTCCAGGGGCTCCTCGACGGCTATCGCATCGGCGCGGCGGACGGGGGCCGAGCCACGGTGAACGCGTGTCACGGGCCGTCGCGTGATGATCCGTCCCATAGCCTCCGAACATACCGATTTGCCACCCGAAGGGCACCGCAATTTGCGCTGATAGGGTGGCCCGGTGACGGGGATTCGCGGAGCGCTGCTGGTCGGCGGGACCTCCAGTGATGCGGGGAAGAGCCTGTTGGTGGCGGGTTTGTGCCGGTCGCTGCGGCGGCGGGGGGTGTCGGTGGCGCCGTTCAAGGCGCAGAACATGTCGAATAACTCCGCGGTGACGCTCGACGGCGGCGAGATCGGCCGGGCGCAAGCGATGCAGGCGGCGGCGTGCGGTGTGGAGCCAGATACGCGCTTCAACCCGGTATTACTCAAACCGGGAAGTGACCGGCGATCTCAAGTAGTGGTGCGCGGTCGCGTGGTCGGGGAGGTGGGCGCGGGGGACTATCAGCACTGGCGGTCCCGGCTGATCGGCGTGGTGCAGGACGAGTTGGCGGCCCTCCGCAGCGAGTTCGACGTGGTGATCTGCGAGGGCGCCGGGTCGATCGCCGAGATCAACCTCCGGTCGAACGACTTGGCCAACATGGGGCTGGCGCGTCGCGCAAATCTTCCGGTGCTGGTGGTGGCCGATATTGATCGCGGCGGCGCCCTGGCCGGACTGTTCGGTAGCACCGCGGTGCTCGATCCCGCAGATCAGGCGCTGGTATCGGGGTACGTGATCAATAAGTTCCGCGGTGATCCGGCGATTCTCGCTCCCGGCCTGGACATGCTGCGCGAGCGCACCGGGCGCGCGACGCTGGGCGTGCTGCCGTTCAGCCCCGATGTATGGATCGACGCGGAAGACTCGCTGGCCAGCCCGGTCGGCAGGCGGGTCGGCGGCCCGCCGGCGTCTGGATCCGGGTCTCGGCTGGTCGTGGCGGCGATCCGGCTGCCGCGCGTCTCCAATAGCACCGATGTGGAAGCCCTTGCGTGCGAACCTGGCGTGGACGTGACGTGGGTCGACGATCCTGCCGCAGTGCTCTCCGCGGACCTGGCAGTGTTGCCGGGCACCCGGGCGACTGTGGACGATCTGCGTTGGCTGCGTGCGCGTGGGCTGGACGCCGCGCTGACTGAGCGGGCCACCCGTGGGCTGCCGATCCTCGGTATCTGCGGCGGTTTCCAGATGCTCGGGCACGAGATCGACGACGACATCGAATCGGGTATCGGACTCGTCGACGGGCTGGGGCTGCTCGACATCCGCGTGGCCTTTCATCGCGATAAGACATTGCGGCACTTTTCCGGCAACGATGGCCGAAATCTGTTGCGCGGCTACGAGATTCATCACGGGCGCGTGACGGCCTCGGGGGAGCGGTCGTGGCTGTGCGACGACCAGACTGGTCCGGAAGGTGTGCGCCGCGATGCCGTCTACGGCACGCACTGCCACGGACTGCTGGAGAGTGACGACTTCCGGCGCGACTTTCTCACCGAGGTTGCCGCAGCGGCCGGAAAATCCGGCTTCACCCCGGTGCCCGGACTGAGTGTGGGGCAGGTGCGCGAGTCGCAATTGGACGTGCTGGGTGATCTGGTGGACGCCCACCTGGACATGTCGGCTGTGCAACGGTTGCTGACCGAAGGCCCCCCACAGCTGCCCGGCATCCTAAGCTTGCTGTCGTGGAATTCGAGCACCTCAAAGTAGAGCACAACGGACTGACTTTCGACGTCCATCGCAGTGGCCCCGCCCGCGGTCCGTGGGTGGTGTTGCTTCACGGATTCCCGGTCAACTCGATGTGCTGGGATGCCGTGCTCCCGCGGGTCCACGAGGCCGGGCTGCGCACCATGACCATCGATCAGCGCGGCTACTCGCCCGGCGCCCGGCCCGACGACGTCGGAGACTACCGGCTGGACCAGTTGGTCGACGACGTCCTCGGTGTCCTCGGACACCTCAACATCGCGTATTCGATGTTGGTCGGCCACGACTGGGGTGGCATCGTCGCCTGGCATCTGGCCGCCAAGCACCCCGATCACTTCACCGGGCTGGTGGCCGTCAGCACCGGACATCCGTCGGCGATGGCTGCGGCGCTGCGCGAGAGTGACGACCAGCGCAGCCGCTCGGCGTACATCAAAGACTTCGTCACTGAGGGGGCCGAGGAGACGCTCGCCGGGCGCGACGGCGTGCTGTTGCGCCGGGCCGGGGTCCGTCCCGACGAGCTCGCCCCGATCCTGGAGCCCGGGGCAATGACTGGTCCGCTGAACTGGTACCGCGCGAACTTCACCGGTGACGTCGCCAGCGCCTTGGCGTGCCCACCGGTGGAGATCCCGACGACGATGCTGTGGAGCGATGCCGATACCGCGCTGGGCCGGGCCCAGGCCGAACTCAGCGGTCGCTTCGTCTACGGTGACTACCGCTTCTCCGAAGTGCACGGGGTAGACCACTGGGTGCCACAGAACGCTCCCGAAGCGGTCGCCAGCGAGATCGCGTTGCGCTCGGCACTCTACTGACCCCGCACTGGACTACCCAAAAGGCCTCAGGAGTCTGGCCGCTCGGGTGATACTGGCTCTCAGGCCGGGGTCGTCGGGGCGCTGGACAGTTCGGATAGGGCAGCGATGCGCACACCGCGGGGACCTCTGATCGGCACAATTCTGGCGGTCACTGCCCTCCTGACTATCGGACTGGCCTCGCCCGTCACCGCCGATCCGCTGCCCAACGAGCCGTTCAATATGGGCCCGATTCCACAAGGGATCACCGACGCGATCGACGCGATCGTGCCGCCAGCGCCCTTTCCTCGACACCAGACGATCCCGCGGCGGGCGCGCACCCCGGGAATGAGCCACCGCATGCAAGAGTTGCGCGAGGCGGTGCTGCCCGATCCCACTGGCGACCCGTTCTTCGACTACTGGGCGGCTGACCTGGACCGGCGCGCACCCGGCGAGCTGCTGGCCCAGCGCGACGTGACCTGGCCAGCCGGGCTGCTGGTCACCGCACCGATCACGCGGGCCCGCCAAGTGAAGTTCGCGACCCGGGATGCGAAGGGCTTACCGTCGTACGGCACGGCCACCATTCTGGAGCCGCAAGCCCCCTGGACCGGTAGCGGTGCGCGCCCGATCTTGGTCAACAATCTGCCGATCGATTCGCTCGGTGCGGCGTGCACTCCCGGGCAGACGCTGGCCCACGGCCTCAGTATTGCCACCGGCGCCACCGACTTCATTCCGCCGTCTACGCAGCTCGCGCTGGCGCGCGGCTACACGGTAATCGTGCCCGATCATCAAGGACCGCGACAAGCGTACGGGGAGCCGACGACCGCCGGGCACATCGTCCTCGATTCGTTGCGCGCGGCGGCAGCCCTGGATCACCAGCGCTTCGGTGCGGGCCGCATCGGTATGTTCGGCTATTCCGGCGGGGCCATCGCGACGAATGGCGCCACCAAACTGATCGGCTCGTACGCGCCCGAACTCGCTCCGCGGATGGCCGGAGCCGCACTCGGCGGGGTACCGGCGGACTTCCAGTTGCTGGTCGGTTCGATGAACGCGAACCTGGCCACCGGACTGTTTCATGCGGCCACCTTCGGGATTGCGCGGGAACGGCCGGAGCTCCTCACGATGGTGAACAACCCGGCACAATGGATCGCCACCTCGCCGCTGAAGAACGTCTGCGTCGTTCCGGCGGGAGCCGCCGGCGGCACCTTCATGCCGATGCAGTTGCTGTCCAATGACCCCGATCCGTTCCACTCGCCGCTCGCCTACGAGGTCTATCGGGCCACCAAAATGGCCGATAAGAAGGCGGAGATCCCGCTGTACATCTTCAACGGCGCCCAAGAGTTCTGGATTCCGGCGCTCGGGGCGCGGAACCTGTTCCACGAGCAGTGTCGGCTTGGCGCCAACGCGGTGTACCGGGACGTTCTTGGTGAGCACGTGACCGCTATGCTCACCGGCTATCCCGAAGCCGTGTTGTGGCTGGATGATCGGCTTCAAGGCAAGCCCGCCGTCTCCGAATGCCCGAAACGCTGACCCCGGTTCAGCCGTCGAGAACGGTGAACACCTCGGCCAGGCCGCCGCGGCCGGTGATGGCGCGCAACACGTGGACCGCATCCTCAGGTTCAGCCAGCGCAGCGGCGAGCTCGATCGCCGGCCGGGCGGCGCGCTCCAGGTCCGGTCCTGGCTCGGCCCCGATCGCCTGGGCCAGGTCCAGCGAGTGCACGGTGAGTTCGAAGGCCCGGGTCGATAAGTAGTCGATCAGGCGCAGCGGGCCGACCGGCGACTGCACGGTGGCATCATCGTCGGTGGCCTCGACCAAGGCGGTGACCCGCGCGGCGACGGCCAGGGCTGCCTCGAGCGGCTCCGCGCCCAATGCGTCACCGGCGGCCACCCCGCGCGCGGACACTTCGGCTGGATCGCCGATCGACGCCAACGCTGCCCGGAAGTAGCCGACGGGACCGAGGAATTGCTCGTCGGTTCGCAGCTCGGGACCTGGCGCCAGATAGTTCTCGATGGTGAGGAAAGCGCGGGTGGTGTGACCGAGCAGGGCACGAATCGACCAGTCACCCAGCGCCGGGTCGTCGAGCCGGTCCGGGGTGATCTGCCCGACCGTGTCGGTGAAACCGGTGGTGGCTTCGCCGAACCAGGTGCGCACCTGCTGTCGATCCATCACCAGATCAGTCTAGATCCAGGCCCAGCAGGGCGTTCTCGAGCACCTCGGTCAGCGCCGGGTGGATCCAATACTGGCCGCGGGCCAGCTGGTGAGCGCCGATACCGAAGGTCATCGCCCCGATAATGGGCTGGATGATCGACGTGGCCTGCTCGCCCATGATGTGCACGCCGAGCAGCTTGCCGGTCGCCCGATCGGCGATCACTTTGCAGAAGCCCACTGTGTCTTCCATCGCCCAGCCGTAGGCGACGTCGCCGTACTCCTCGATCTTGACGGCAATGTCGTATCCGGCCGCCCGCGCGGACGCTTCGGTGAGGCCCACGGTGGCGATCTGCGGGTGCGTGAAGACGCCGGCCGGCACGTACTGGTGCGCGAACGAGTCGAGATCGGGGGCGTCCCAGCCCTTGATGAGATTCGCCTGCACGGTGCGCTGCTCCTGATTGGCGACATGTTTGAGCTGGTACGGCGAACAGACATCACCCAGGGCCCACACGCCCCGGGCCGGAGTGCGGCCGTGCGCGTCAGTGGGCACCCGGCCGTCGTCGGTCAACTCGATCCCGATGGTGTCCAGATTGAGGCGGTCGCCGTTCGGGGTGCGGCCGGTGGCCACCAGCAGCACGTCGACGTCCAGATGTGAGCCGTCCCCGCACGCGAGCCGCACGGTGCCATCGGGCAGTTCGGTGGCGTCGGTCATCGCTTCGTTGAGCCGGACATCCCACTTCTGTGCCGCGACCTCGGTGAACCGGCGGCTGATCTCGCCATCCATCTTGCGTAGCAGTGCCGGGCCGCGCGCGATCAGCGTCACCGCCACGCCGAGCGAGGCGAAGACGTGGGCGAATTCGCTCGCAATGTAGCCGCTGCCGAGGATTGCCATCCGGCGCGGTAGTGCGGGCAGCCGCATCACATCGTTGTTGGTGTAATAGCGGATGCTGGCGTCGGCGATCACCGCCGGGACGTCTGGCCGCGCCCCGGCACCAATCACCACTTCCGAGGCCAGCACGACCTCACCGGCGGTGGTCACCAGCCGGTATCGACCTTCTTCTCGGCCGTCGAAGCGCACATGGGAGCTGTAGACGGTGATGTTCGGGCAGTCGTCGACGCGGTAGTGCTTGCCACCTGCCGAGATGGCGTCGCTGCGCCGGAAGACGCGGGCCACCAGCTCCGGCCAGCGCACCCCGTCGAATGTCGCCTTCACCTGATAGCGGTCGGCGTCGGCGACAGCGTCGGCGATGTCGGCGGCATAGACGAACATCTTGGTCGGGATACAGCCGACGTTCAAACAGGTGCCGCCGTAGGCGCCCTCCTCGAAGATGGCGATGGAGACGGCGTCGAATCGTTCATCGGGCAAGGAATTAGCGCTGCCCGAGCCGATGATCGCCAGGTCCACGTGTCTGCTCGGCGGGGTGTTGGCGGTCATGCGTCAATCTCCTTGGGGGCCGGGCAGATGTCGTGATGGGCGACGTCGTGGTCGAGCCAGTCGGCGGCCGCCTGATACGCGCGTTCCCGGGGCCGCTGTTGGGACAGGAAGACGTCGTGCCGGGCATCGGTGATCGCCACCGACAGCACCCGGCTGCCCAGGAACGACGCCCATTGGGCGATCTGCTTCACGTTGAGCACACAGTCCGCGGTGTCCACCGCGACGTCGTAGGACGAGGAGAAACGCGACTTGTCCGAACGCAGCACGAGGACCGGCACGCCGACCTCGATCCCGCGGTGGATGCGGTGCTGGCCCTGGCGGACCGCATTGAGCCAGCCGAAGGTGACCGGGAAGCCTTCGAGAGGTTTGCGCTCGAGATCGTAGGTCCATTCGCCGTTGGCCTCGGTGTGCAGGCTCTCGCCGTACGCCGACGACAGTTCCCGGGGGACCAGTAGTTTCGGGCGCCGACCGGCCACTGCCTTGATCACACGGGTGGCGGCGCCGCTGCGCAGCAGCGCCTCGCCCTGCAGATCCAGCCACGGCGAGTTGAGTAGCAGACCGGCGATGCGAGAGTGCCGCGCCGGGTCGGTCCCACGCAACCGGTCCAACCACAGTGGAGTGATCAGGCCGCCGGTGGAATGCCCGGCAACGACGACGCGCTGCGGTGCGCCGGCGATGGCGAGCTCGTCGGTGATGAGATCGAGCGCCTGGCCCAGCTCCTCGTCGTACACCGCGAGGTCGGTGGCGTAGTGCGGTTGATGGTGGGTGGCCAGCGAACGGCCGCATTTGCGCAAGTCGAGCGCGTAGAACGCGAAACCGCACGCGTGGAGGAACTCGGCGAGTTCTTCCTGGAAGAAGTAGTCGGTGAAGCCGTGTACGTAGAGCACCGCGCCGCGCTGAGGCGCCTGCGTGCCACCGGGCTTGCGGATCAGCGTCGCGCTGATCGGATTCTCGGCGTCGCGATCTGGCTCCAATGGGAGCGTCAGTAGCTCGAAGTGATCGAGAAACTGGTCCGGCCGCCAGTTGTGGGCCCGGTCTTCGGGCGAATCAGAGGAGGGGAGGTCGCTCACGGACCCCACTGTAGGTTGTTTTCCAGCGTGTCGCCCATCCCACATTCGACAGCACCGATGCGGGTGCGGGCCGAGCGATGTAGAAGAATGGTGGACCTACAGTGACTCGGCCGACTGGGTCGAGCGGCGAGGAAGTGGGCACGCATGTCGCAGAAGCTGATCAAGACCGACGTGGCGCTGGTCGGCGCCGGAATCATGAGCGCCACGCTCGGTGCCCTGCTCCGGCAGCTGGAGCCCACCTGGAGCATTAGCCTCTTCGAGCGGCTCGACGCCGCCGCCGCCGAGAGCAGCGATCCGTGGAATAACGCGGGCACCGGTCACTCGGCATTGTGCGAACTGAACTACACCCCGGCCGACGCGGACGGCAACATCGACGCCGCCAAGGCGCTGGGCATCAACGAGCAGTTTCAGCAGTCGCGGCAGTTCTGGGCCTACGGTGTGGACAACGGCCTGCTGGGCGCGCCGGACGAGTTCATCAACCCAATCCCGCACGTCGCCTTCTGCCACGGCCAGGCTGGCGTCGACTATCTGCGTAAGCGCCAGGAGGCGCTGGCCGGCAACGTCCTCTTCGAGGGCATGGAGTTCATCGACGACGATGCCGAGTTCGCCGCGCGCCTGCCGTTGATGGCCGCCGGCCGCGACTGGAGCGACCCGGTCGGCTTGAACTGGTACACCGAGGGCACCGACGTCGACTTCGGCGCGCTGACCCAGCAACTGCTTAACTACGTGGGCCGCGACAGCAACCTGTACTTCGGGCACGAGGTGCGCAACCTGACCCAGCAGTCCGACGGCAGCTGGGTGCTGAAGATCCGCAATCTGCGCACCGGTGAAGACCTGCGCGTGGAAGCCAAGTTTGCCTTCGTCGGCGCTGGCGGTGGCGCGCTGCACCTGCTGCAGCGCTCGGGTATCAAAGAGGCCAAAGGCTTCGGTGGATTCCCCGTCTCCGGCGAGTTCTTCCGCTGCACCAACCCGGATCTGATCGCCGAGCACTCGGCGAAGGTGTACGGGCAGGCCGCTGTGGGCGCCCCGCCAATGTCGGTGCCGCACCTGGACACCCGCGTGATCAACCACGAGAAGGGGCTGCTCTTCGGCCCGTACGCGGGCTGGTCGCCGAAGTTCCTGAAGACCGGTGGCGTGATGGATCTGCCTAAATCGGTGAAGCCGAGCAACCTGCTCCCGATGCTATCGATTGCGCCGAAGGAATTCGGTCTGCTCAAATACCTGATCGGTGAGCTGTCGGCCACCGGTGCCGACCGGGTCAAGACGCTGTCGGAATTCATTCCGCGCGCCACCGGTGGCGACTGGGAGATGATCACCGCGGGCCAGCGCGTCCAGGTGATTCGCAAGGACCCCAACGGTATGGGCGGCAATCTGGAATTTGGTACCGCCGTGGTCGCGGCGCAGGACGGCACCATCGCTGGCCTGCTCGGCGCCTCGCCCGGTGCCTCCACCGCGGTGCCAGCCATGCTCAACGTCCTGGCGCAGTGCTTCGGCGACCGCCTCGCCGGCTGGACCCCGAAGCTCACCGAGATCATCCCGTCCTACGGCCAGAAGCTCAACGACGATCCGGCGTTGTTCCGTCAGCTCTGGGACTGGACCAACCGCAGCCTGCAACTGACCGCGGCCGGGTAAGGTCCGGTTCTCCCGTGTCTGCTGCGGTGATGTATCCATTCAGCGCGGTCGTCGGACAGGACCGCCTCAAGCTTGCGCTGATTCTGTGTGCGGTCTCGCCGGGGATCGGTGGCGTGCTGATCCGCGGGGAGAAGGGCACGGCCAAATCGACCATCGTGCGCGGCTTGCAGCCGGTGCTGTCGGGCCCGGCGCGCGTGGTAGAACTGCCGATCGGCGCCACCGAGGACCGGGTGATCGGCTCCCTCGATCTGACGCGGGTGCTACGCGACGGACAGGCGCACTTCACGCCGGGTCTGCTCGCGCAGGCCGACGGCGGGGTGCTGTACATCGACGAGGTCAATCTGCTGTCCGACCACTTGGTCGACGTGCTGCTCGACGCGGCCGCCAGTGGTCGAGTGACCATCGAGCGAGACGGCGTCTCGCACGAGCAGTCCGCCGACTTTGTGCTGGTCGGAACCATGAACCCGGAAGAAGGTGAACTGCGGCCGCAGTTGCTGGACCGGTTCGGTCTGGTGGTGGACGTCGCAGGGACGCGCGACGTGGATGAGCGTGTCGCGATCGTCACCGCCCGGATGGCCTACGACGCCGATCCGACCGGGTTTGTGACGGGGTATGCCGCTGCGGAAGCTGAATTGGCACAAGGTATTTCGGCGGCGCGCGACGCGATCGGTGCGATCAGTATACCGATGGCCGAACTGCGGCGGATTGCAGCGATCTGCGCGGCGCTCGAGGTCGACGGACTGCGCGGCGACATCGTTGTCACGCGCACCGCGGCCGCCCACGCGGCCTGGCGGGGTGCGCCGGAAGTGACCGAAGCCGATGTGAAGGTGGCCGTCGAACTGGCCCTGCCGCACCGTCGCCGCCGCAATCCGTTCGACGAACCAGGTATGGACGCCGAGGAACTTGACGACGCGATGGAGCAGGGCGAGCAGGCCGCGTCCGCGGATAGCCCCGGGGAGCCGCCCCCTTTTGAGTCGGAGCCGGACTCGGGGAATGACCCCGACTCCGGCGCGGATTCTGCGGAGGTCGACGCACCGGACGACGCACCGGCCGACGACCCCCCCGGGCCGTGGTTCGGTGCGACCGGTTTCGGTAGCGCCACCCGCCTACGGTCATTCCAGGTGTCGGGCCTCGGCGACGGTGATGATGGCCGACGCTCCAAAGCGCGCAGTCGCCGCGGGATGACCTCGCGCGCAATCGATTTCGCGCGCGAGACTCCGGTGCACTTGTTCGCGACGGTGCTCGCGGCCGCTGGCCGATCGGGTGGCGACGGACTGCCGGCGATCGAGGCCGATGATCTGCGGGGCGCCGAACGCATCGGGACCGAATCCAATCTGGTTGTCTTCGTGGTGGACCTGTCCGGGTCGATGACCGCTCGGGCGCGCCTGGCGGCGGTGCGTACCGCCTGCGTGGATCTGCTGCGCGACTCCTATACGCGACGGGACCGGGTAGCGGTGATTGTCGCGGCCGGCAAGGACGCGTACGTGGCGGTGCCGCCGACCCGATCAGTGGACCTGGCGGTGTCGCGGCTGGCCGCGGTGCGCACGGGCGGTCGGACGCCCCTGGCCGAAGGGCTCCAGGCGGCGTTCGACGTGATCGAGCGTGCGGAGCGCACCGATCCGTCCCGTCGCCCGCTGCTGGTGGTCCTCACCGATGGGCGGGCCACCGCGGGTGCCGACGCACCCCAGCGCGCCTCGGCCGTCGCCGACCGCATCGCTCGCCGCGGTGTCTCGTCGCTCGTGATCGACTGCGAACAGGGCTTCATCCGCCTTGGCCTCGCCACCGACCTGGCTGCCCGACTTGGCGCCCAGTACGCGTCGATGGGAGACCTGGAAGTTTCCGGTGTGGCGTCCCGTCTCGGCGCGATCGGCTGATCGGGCACTAGGCTGGGCGGCATGCCTAAAGGAGTGCCTGAGTCGGTCCCGAACGACGGTCTGACTACCCGTCAGCGTCGTAACCAGCCGGTGCTGGCGGTCAATACCGGCCCTGGTAAGGGGAAGTCGACGGCCGCCTTCGGGATGGCGCTGCGGGCGTGGAACGCGGGCTTGGATGTGGCCGTTTTTCAGTTCGTCAAGAGCGCCAAGTGGAAGGTAGGCGAAGAGAACGCGCTACTCGCCCTGAACGAGGTGCACGAACGCACCGGGCAGGGCGCGCCGGTGCAGTGGCACAAGATGGGGCAGGGCTGGTCGTGGATTCGCCGCACCAATGACGCCGAGCAGGACCACGCTGAAGCAGCTCGCGCAGGATGGACCGAGATCGCCCGGCGCCTCACCGCAGCCGAACACGACTTCTACGTCCTCGACGAGTTCACTTACCCCCTGCACTGGGGCTGGATCGACGTCGACGAGGTGGTGCAGGTGCTGCGTGAGCGCCCGGGTCGGCAGCATGTCGTCATCACCGGACGGTACGCCCCGGAGGCCTTGATCGAGGCCGCCGATCTGGTGACCGAGATGACCAAGATCAAGCACCCGATGGATGCCGGTCGCAAGGGGCAGAAGGGTATTGAGTGGTGATCCCAACCGTTGTCATCGCCGCGCCCAGCTCCGGGAGTGGTAAGACGACGGTGGCCACCGGGCTGATGGGTGCGCTCACCGCAGCCGGCCGCCGGGTCGCCCCGTTCAAGGTGGGACCGGACTACATCGATCCCGGTTATCACGCGCTCGCGACCGGGCGGCCGGGCCGCAATTTAGATCCGAACCTGGTGGGCGAGCAACGGATCCGGCCGTTGTTTGCTACCGGGGCGGCGGGCGCGGACGTCGCGATCGTCGAGGGCGTGATGGGATTATTCGACGGGCGAATCACCGACGGTGCCGATGAGCTGGGGCTGGGTTCCACCGCCCATATCGCGAGTCTCCTCGGCGCGCCGGTGGTGTTGGTGGTGGACGTGGCGGGACACTCGCAGTCGCTGGCCGCGTTGCTGCAGGGTTTCGTCGGCTACTCCGCGGCGGTCCGAGTGGCCGGGGTGATCCTCAATCGGGTCGGGTCTGATCGCCATGAGGAAGTGCTGCGGCAGGCGTGCGAGCGTGCCGGGCTTCCGGTCCTCGGCGTGCTGCGCCGGGACCCGGCGATGAGCGTGCCCGCGCGGCACCTCGGCCTCATCCCGGCCGCCGAACGCGAGACGGCGGCCGTCGAGGCCGTCGCTGCCATGGCCGCGAAAGTCGGTGCGGCACTGGACCTTCCGGCGATTCTAGAACTTGCCGCGTCGGCGCGGCCGGTCGTTGGGTCAGCGTGGTCTCCGGCCGATGAAGTGGGTGATCCGGTGGCCGGCCACCCCCGGATCGCGGTCGCGCGGGGCCCGGCCTTCACCTTCTCCTATGCCGAACATGCCGAGTTGCTGGCGGCGGCGGGCGCCGAAGTGGTCGGGTTTGATCCGCTCGGCGACACACTTCCGGACGGGGTGGCCGGGGTGGTGATCGGTGGCGGTTTCCCGGAAGAACACGCCGACGCCCTCGGTGCTAACGAGCGCTTGCGCACTGAGCTGCGCGTGCACGTGGCGGCCGGACGCCCGGTACACGCCGAGTGCGCGGGCCTGCTCTACCTGCAGCGAACGCTCGACGGTCGCCCGATGGCTGGTGCGCTCGACGGCTCCGGGGAGTTCTCGCCGCGACTGGTCCTCGGCTACCGCGACGCCGTGGCGCTGACGGACTCAGCGCTGTTCGCCGCCGGGGAGCGGGTAACCGGCCACGAGTTCCACCGCAGCGTCGTCGACTGGCACACCTCGCCAGCCCGGGCGTGGGGCTGGATTGGCGCGGACGGTGCCAAGTATGCGGACGGGGCCGTCGTCGGTGGAATTCACGCGTCGTACCTGCACCTGCACCCGGCGGGATATCCTGCGGCCATCGCCCGATTCGTGCGGGCAGCAGCGAGCGGCGAGGGCAGATGACCGACGGTAAAGAGGCGGATCGGGGTTACGCCGACCTGACGGCGCAGCGGCGGGCCGCCGGTCGGACGGGGCCCTCGGAGAGCTCTGCTGCGCTAGCGGCCGCCCTCGATGCGCTGACCGCCCAGCACACCGACCCCAAGGTGCTACGCGAACTGCTCGAAGCCGTGCTGCTGGTGGGGCAGGGACTGGACCTGAACGAGTCGCTGCAACGCATCACCGAGGTGGCTGCCTCGGTGCTCGACGCGCAGTACTGTGCACTCGGCGTCCGTGGTCCACATCGAGGCCTGCAGGCCTTCGTCTACACCGGAATTCCCACCGATGTGCGTGCCAAGATGGGTCGACTGCCGGTGGGGCGCGGTGTGCTCGGCGAGCTGCTCGACCATCCGGAGGTACTCCGTATCTCGCATCTGGGTGACCACTCCGCCTCCATCGGTTTTCCCCCGCATCACCCGCCGATGGACACGTTCCTCGGCGCACCGATCATCGTGCGCGGAGAATTGTTCGGCAGCATCTACCTGACCGAGAAGCAGTCGGTCGATCTGGCCGGCGGCGTTCCGGAGTTCACGAAGCAGGACGAGCAGATCGTCTCGGTGCTCGCGGTGGCTGCGGGCATCGCCGTCGACAATGCCCGCCTGTACGAGAAACAGCGGGTCCGGCACCGGTGGATGGAGATTCTGGCGCACCGGGGATCCGAACCGATGGCCGGATTGGCGTTGCGGGACACACTCGACGGCCTATGCGCCGACGTCGCCGCGCTGACCGGCGCCGTGGACGTCTTCATCGTCACTGCCGAGGGCGGCGAACCGCACCTGCACGGACACACCGGTGCGCCGGTGGATCCGGCCGACATCGCGTGGCCCGGACTCTCGTTCAGCGTCACCGAGGTTGATGGCCAGGCCGCCACCTGGATGCGGGGCGGTGCACGCTGGAAGACGGCGCAGCCCATGCAACGCGCGCCCGGTGCCTTCGGCGCTATCGTGCTGACCCACGTCGACCGCCCGGCGTGGGAGCCCGAGGAGACGGCCGGGCTGGCCGGTGTCGCCCGGGTCGCCTCGCTCGCGGTCGCCTATGCCGAGCAGCAGCAACTGGCGCGCGATCTGGAAATGCTCGAGGACCGCCATCGCATCGCCCGCGACCTGCACGACCATGTGATCCAACGGCTCTTCGCCGTCGGAATGTCGCTGCAGGCGATGCAGGCGTCCCCGGAAGAGTTCGACCGCCGTGTCGCGCAGGTGATCGACGATCTGGACGCCACCATTGGGCAGATTCGGACCTCGATCTTCGACCTGCAGTCCGCGTCCATCCACGGCCCGGCCGTCACCTTGCGCCGCAAGGTGCTCGACGTCGTCGCCGAACTGGCGCGACACGCACCGATCGTGCCGAGCGTGGCCTTCATCGGGCCGGTCGACACGTTGGTGCCGCACGTGCTCGCACCGCATGTCGAAGCGGTCCTGCGCGAGGGGCTGAGCAATGCACTCCGGCATTCGGGGGCCACCAGCATCGGCGTCCGGATCGTCGCTGACGATGTGCTGAGTGTCCAAATCTTCGATAACGGCACGGGCATCCCAACCCACGTCTCCTACCGTGGCCTGGACAACTTGACCGGGCGTGCAGACGACTGCGACGGTAACTTCACCGTGGACACCACGCAGGGTGAGGGCACCACGCTGATCTGGGAAGTCCCGTTACCCGGGGTGACTAGCTGACCGGCCAGCGGAAACGCGTGCAGTCGGTGGGGAACGATGTCCAGGCGAGGGCCCGCTCCGGAACGATCACCCGCAGACCGCCGCCGTCGGTACCGGACCAGGCGTCGGCTGCGGGGGAGTAGCCGTCGGCGTGGTACTTGCCGAAGGCATCGGCCAGACGCACCCCGAGGCTGTCCGCATCGGCACGGTTGGCGCGCGAGCAGCCCTCGATGATCACCACGTCGGTGCCGCTCTCCAGGGTGAGCGTGACGTGTGGGTTGAATTCGGCGTTGCGGGCATGGCGGGTCGTCGCCGCGCCGTCGTAGTAGAAGCGTCCGTCCACCCAGACGCCCCACCGCGGCACGCTGTGCGGGCGTCCGTCCGGACGCACCGAGGCGAGCCAATAGTGTTTGGCCGCAACGAGTTTGGGTTCCACCTGATCCCAGGTCAGCTGACCGTCGCGGCTGGCGGGTAGGCCGTAGTCGTCGGGGAATTCGGGGCGATCAGACCGCGGCTGACTCATGGCTCTAGTCAAGCGCTGTGCGCGCGGTCACGTCAACGGTCGGGATGATCAGCACATCCCGGTCGTCGGTGAGCACGTGCAGGAAGCCGGGCGACTCTTCGAGGACATAGCCGGTGAGGACATCGCGATCGGTGACGATCTGCTCCCGAATGGTCCACGGCGTATCGTCGAGCACTGCCAGTAACAAGACGCAGAGCCCGGCGATCAGCGCGATCCGTCCGGTGAGCGTGTCGGCAAGTTGGCGCAGGCGCGTGTTGTGGGCGAACACTCGGATGGCGACGAGGAGGGCGCCGAAGCCGGCGGCTCCCAGCAGCGTCCACGGGTTCGCGTAGGTCACCGTCATCGCCACCGCGATCGTCACCAGGACCAGCGCCCCCAGCAGCGTGGTGAACGCCAGCTGGCCGCGGTGCTCGGGCAGCGGCCAGAGAATGCGCAGCAGGACCAGCGGAAGCAACAGTGCCGTGAAGACGCCGGTCAGCCAAGGCTGTTCGGCGATCGTGCCGAAGGCGATAGCGAAGGTGTCGCCGAAATCGAAGGTGTCGGCGACGGCGGTGACGGTCGGCCAATCCCAGCGGGACACGGCCAACAGTCGCAGCACCAGGAAGAGGATCGCCAACACCGCGGTGGCACCCAGTTCGAGGTCCAGGCGGCGGTCCTCACCCACCGCGGCCACCTCGCGCGGCTCAGCGTTCACGCAGTTTGGTGGCCATCACGGCGACCTGGGTGCGGCGCTGCATATCGAGTTTAGCCAGAATATGCGAGACGTAGTTCTTGATGGTTTTCTCCGCCAGGAACATGCGCTCGGCGATCTGCCGGTTGGTCAGGCCCTCACCGATGAGCCGGAAGACCTCGCGTTCTTGGCCGGTGAGCTCGGCGAGAGGGTCGGTCTTCTCCTTCTTATCGTCGCGCAGCCGGGCCAGTAGGGCGGCGGTGCTGCGATCGTCGAGCAGCGAGCCGCCGTGGCCGATGGTACGGACCGCAGCGATCAGGTTGGCGCCGAGGATCTGCTTGAGGACGAACCCCGAGGCGCCAGCCAGCACGGCGGCGACCAGCGCATCGTCGTCGGCATAGCTGGTCAGCATCAGGCAGCGCAGATCGCCGTCGCGCGAGCGCACCTCGCGACACAGTTCCACCCCGTTGCCGTCGGGCAGTCGGACGTCCAGGACAGCCACATCGGGGCGGGTCGCGCCGATCCCGGTAATGGCCTCCTTGACCGTTGCAGCTTCGCCGACAATCTGCAGGTCGGCGGCGGTGCCGAGGAGGTCGCGGAGACCGCGGCGAACCAGTTCATGGTCGTCGACGAGGAAGACGCGGATCGGCTTTCCGGCGGTCGGCGTGGGCTGATTCGTCATAGGGGAACGGTACCTCAGGGCCCGGATAAGTCCTGACCTTGTGACCCGGGGTTTCGGGACCTTGGGCTCTCCAGTCCCACCGGTCACAGCCGCCAGGATGGAATCATGACCACTCTGATCGGAAAGAAAATGAGCGGCTCGGACCTGCTCCGGGAACTGCTGCCCGTCTGCGAGACCGAGGTCGAGCGGCACATGAAGATGACGCGGGACTGGCATCCGCACGACTACGTGCCGTGGGATGAGGGCCGCAACTTCAAAATGCTGGGCGGCGTCGACTGGGATCCCGAACAGTCGCAGCTCTCGGAGACGGCCAAGGCCGCGATGATCACCAACCTACTCACCGAAGACAACTTGCCGTCGTACCACCGCGTCATTGCCGACAACTTCAGCCTCAACGATGCGTGGGGATTCTGGGTCGGACGCTGGACCGCCGAGGAGAATCGGCACAGCGTCGTGATGCGCGACTACCTGGTGGTGACCCGCGGCGTGGATCCGGTGGAACTCGAAGAAGTCCGGATGGCGCACATGACCTCCGGGTTCAATCCGCTGCCCGAGGACGACGGCCAGCGCGACCACAGCTACGACATGCTCTTCGCGGTGACGTACGTCAGTTTCCAGGAACTGGCCACCCGGGTCAGCCACCGCAACACCGGCAAGGCCTGCGGCGACCCGATCGCCGACCGGATGCTGCAACGCGTCGCCGCCGACGAGAACCTGCACATGCTCTTCTACCGGAATATTGTGGCCGGGGCCCTGGACCTGGTGCCCGATGAGGCCATGGCCGCGATCTATGGGATCGTCGCCAACTTCCAAATGCCCGGCGCCACCATGCCGAACTTCCGCCGCAATGCGGTGCTGATCGCCAAGGGCGGAATCTACGACCTCCCGCAGCATATGGAAGAAGTGGTGATGCCGGTGCTGCGTAAGTGGCGGATCTTTGAACGCGAGGACTTCGGCCCGCTGGGCGAAATGTATCGGGAAAAGCTCGCCGGGTTCCTGGAAGAGATGAACATCAAGGTGCGCAAGTTTGAGGCCGCCCGCGAACGCGCGCTGGCCCGGGAACAGGCAAAGATCGCCTAGCTGGTCACGGAAAGACTTTGGTGCTCGGAGCGACAACATGTGTCGCTCC
>NZ_JBAQWU010000331.1:0-19458 GCF_049299075.1 Gordonia sp. (in: high G+C Gram-positive bacteria) | reverse complement strand
CGGGCAAACCGCCGAGGGTCAGCAGGGTCACGCGGCCGTACGAGCTGCCGAAGTCGAAGGTGATCTTCTCCATCGGGCCCGCCCCTTCTTTGGCGACGGCCTTGCCCATCCCGTACTTCGGGTGATTGATGCGATCGCCGATCTCGTAGACGACGTGCTTGTTCCGTCCGCGTGTCGGGTCAGAACCACCCGAGGCGGAACCGAAGCCGAACGGCTTCGACGTACTCCGGGAACCGCCCCCGAACTCCCGCTGCTGCCGTTTGGGCGCGGTGCGCCGCCAGTCCAGCAGATGCTGCGGAATCTCTTGCAGGAAGCGAGATTCCGGGTTCTCCACCGGTTGCCCCCAGGACGCACGCATGATGGCGCGGGACAAATATAGCCGTTGGCGCGCCCGGGTGATGCCGACATAGGCGAGGCGGCGTTCTTCGCTCAGCTCGCTCGCATCGCCGAGGGCGCGGGCATGCGGGAACTGTCCGTCTTCCCAGCCGGTGACAAAGACGATCGGGAACTCCAGGCCCTTCGCAGTGTGCAAGGTCATCAGCGTCACGACTCCCTCGCCGTCGTCGGGCAGCTGGTCGGCGTCGGCCACCAAGGAGACCTTCTCCAGGAACGCCGCGAGTGATCCGGGCTCGGGCTCGCCCTCCCGGTCGATCTCGTCGATCTCGTCGGCGTCCTCCGCGAGTTCGTCGTCCAATTCTGCCTGCGCGGCTTCGAGACTGAAGTCTCGGGCGACGGCAACCAACTCGTTCAGGTTGTCCAAGCGCGCACCGTCTTGCGGATCGTTGGACGCCTCCAGTTCCGCACGGTAGCCGGTGCGGGCGAGAATCGCTTCGACCAGGTCACCGATATCGGCACCTTCGGCCGAGGCATCGGCGCCGCCGCCGTCGCCGTCGTCGAGCAGGAACTCAGTGCGCAGGCCCTCGATCAGGTCGACGAAGCCACCGATCTGCTTCACCGCACGGGTGTTGAGGAGCGGGACACGATTCGCCTGGGCCTCGATCAGCGCCTGATAGAAGCTGATGCCGAGGTTCTCCGAGTGCACAGCCACACAGGCTTCGGCGCGGTCGCCGATGCCGCGTCGAGGGGTGTTGAGGATGCGACGCAGACTGACCGAGTCGGCAGGGTTAGCCACCACGCGCAGGTAGGCGACGATGTCACGCACCTCCTTGCGCTCGTAGAAGCGGGTACCGCCGACCACCTTGTATGGGATGCCGTGCCGAATGAACGCTTCTTCGATGGTGCGCGCGGCGGTGTTGGTGCGATAGAAGACCGCGATATCGGCATAGCCGGCGGTCTGTGATCCGCCGATCGAGTAGTCCACCAGTTCGTCGATCTCTTTGGCGATGAATTGCGCCTCATCGCGATCGGTATCGGCGACGTAGCCGACGATCAAGTCACCCTCGCCCGAGTCAGTCCACAGCTTCTTGGCGCGCCGGTTCGGGTTGCGCTCGATCACCGCGTTCGCTGCCGACAGGATCGTCTGGGTGGAGCGGTAATTCTGTTCCAGCAGGATGGTTTTCGCGGCCGGGTAGTCGCGCTCGAACTCTTCGATATTGCGGATCGTTGCACCGCGGAAGGCGTAAATGGATTGGTCGGAATCACCGACGACGCACAGCTCAGACGGTGCCGTGCCACCGGACCCGGCTTCGCCCACCAGAGTTTGGACGAAGACATACTGCGCGTGATTGGTGTCTTGATATTCGTCGACCAGGACGTGCCGGAAGCGACGCCGATAGTACTCGGCGATCTCCGGATGGTTCTGCAGCAGGGCGACGGTCTCGCCGATCAGGTCATCGAAGTCGAAGGCGTTCGCGACGGTGAGCCTGCGCTGGTACTCGTCGTAGATGCGGGCGATGTGCTCGGCTGTCTGGCCCTGCTGCGGCGAGATGTCGCCGAGCGTGGCCGCCACCTCTTCCGGCGATTTGAGATCGTTCTTGAAGTTCGAGATCACCGTCGAGAGTCCGCGTGGGCTGTACTTCTTGGGGTCCAGTTCCAGGTCCCGCACCACCATGCCCAAGAGTCGGCGAGAATCGTCGGCGTCGTAGATGGAGAAGTTCGAGTTCCGGCCGATCAGCAGCGACGCCTGCGCCCGCAGGATGCGCGTGCACGTCGAGTGGAAGGTAGACACCCACATGTAGGCCGCGCGCGGACCGACCAGGTCGATCACCCGCTCGCGCATTTCGGCGGCCGCCTTGTTGGTGAAGGTGATGGCCAGGATCTGGCCGGGCGTCACGTCCCGCTCGGCCAGCAGATAGGCGATCCGGCGGGTGAGTACCGCCGTCTTACCGGAGCCGGCGCCGGCCACGATGAGCAGCGGCGATCCACTATGGAGCACCGCTGCACGCTGCTGGGGATTGAGTCCGTCGAGTAACTGGTCTGAACTGGTCATCATCGCATCGCACAGGATACCGCCGACCCCCGACAGACTGGTCAATCGTGCACGCTCCGACAGCCGCGGGTGGTGCCGTGCACGGGTCGTGCAGGCACCGTGGCAAGATCAACAGTCGTGAATGAGAACGACCTGAGCAGCGACATCGACGATCTGCCCGACGACATCGACGAGTTGCGCCGCGAAATCGACCGCATGGATGCGGTGATTCTGGCGGCAATCCAGCGCCGGTCGGCGGTCTCCAAGAAGATCGGCGCGGCCCGCATGGCCGCCGGCGGCCCGCGCCTGGTCCACAGCCGCGAGGTGAAGGTGCTCGAGCGCTTTTCCGATCTCGGCCCCGAGGGCCACACGCTGGCGATGCTGCTCCTGCGCCTGGGCCGCGGCCCCCTCGGCGGCGGAGCCGCCAGCCCCTCCGCGGGCTAGAAGACGTCGAGTTTGCCGAAGCGATCGGCAAGTTTGTAGTAGACCGCCAGGCGAGGGTTCGCCTGACCATCCCGCATCTCCGCCAGCACGGCCACGATCGCCGCATCAAGCGCGGCATCGTCGTCGGTCAGGCCGAGCTTGCCCTTCAGGAAGTTCTCCCGAACGGTCTTGAGTTCTTCCGGATCACTGGCTGAGACCAGGGCCGCGTCCCGATTACTCAGCGCGAGGCGGTAGGTGGCGGCCATCTTGTCAACGACGTTGACGTCGGCGTCCGGCACGTAGGCGAGAACAGTTTCACGGGCGTCACTCATGGTTTCCTCCACTGCAGTTGGTGAATCTCTTTAGGTCGTTCGGGCGCGCTGCTTGCGATACCAGCGCACCAGTTCGTCGGTCGACGAGTCCAGTAGCGGCGCGGGTGGGTCCGGCTCGGCGATGTCGCCGAGTAGTTGGCCAGCCTGCTGCTTGCCCAGTTCCACGCCCCACTGGTCGAACGGATTGATGCCCCAGATCATCGCCTTGACGAAGACCTGGTGCTCGTAGAGGGCGATCAGCTGGCCGAGCACTGACGGCGTGAGCTTCGGCGCCAGGATTGTGGTGCTCGGCCTATTGCCCGGCATAACCTTATGCGGCGCCAGCGCGGGATCCACGCCGTCGGCGGCGAGGTCGTCGGCGGTCTTGCCGAACGCGAGGACTTGCGTCTGCGCGAAGAAATTGCTCATCAGTAGATCATGCATCGATCCGCCGTCCGGGGTCGGTAAATCCTCCAGCGGGGCGGCGAAGCCGATGAAGTCGGCCGGGATCAGCCAGGTGCCCTGGTGCAGCAGCTGAAAGAAGGCATGCTGCCCGTTGGTGCCCGGCTCGCCCCATACGACGCTTTCGGTGGGTGTGGTGACGTGCCGGCCTGTTCTGGTCACCGACTTGCCGTTGGACTCCATCATCAGTTGCTGCAGGTAAGCCGGGAAGCGGGCGAGGTCGTTGGCGTACGGCAGTACCGCGTGCGTCTGCGCGTCCCAGAAGTTCGAGTACCAGAGGGCAAGCAAACCGAGGAGCACCGGCGCATTCGATTCGAGCGGCTCGGTTCGGAAGTGCTCGTCGATCGCGTGGAAACCAGATAGAAAGTCGGCGAAGTGATCCGGGCCGACGGCGATCATCAGACTCAAGCCGATCGCCGAGTCTAGCGAATAGCGCCCACCCACCCAGTTCCAGAATCCGAACATATTGCCGGTATCGATGCCGAAGGCTTCGACCTGCTCGGTGTTGGTGCTGACCGCGACGAAGTGGTCGGCCACGGCGGCATCATCGCCGTAATGCGTCAGCAGCCAAGTCCGCGCGGCCCGCGCGTTGACGAGCGTCTCCTGGGTGGTGAAGGTCTTCGACGCGATGATGAACAAGGTCGTTTCGGGGTCGAGCGGAGCCAGCGTGCCGAGCAGGTCGGCCGGGTCGACGTTGGAGACGTAGTGGCAGCGGAGGCGGCCATGGCGGTAGTGGCGCAGCGCCTGGTAGCCCATCGCCGGGCCGAGGTCGGAGCCGCCGATACCGATATTGACGACGTCGGTGATCGCCTTGCCGGTGTGGCCGGTGTGCTCACCGTCGCGGACCTGGTCGGCGAAGTGTGCCATCGCGTCGAGGACCTGGTGCACATCGGCGACGACATCTTGTCCGTCGACGACGAGCTGGGCCACACGTGGCAGCCGCAGCGCGATGTGCAAGGCGGCACGGTCCTCGGTGCTGTTGAGGTGTTCACCACCGAACATCGCATCGCGCAGGTCTTCCAGGTCGGCGTCGCGCGCCAGCGCGATCAGCAACTCGAGCGTCTCGTCGGTCGCCAGGTTCTTGGAGTAATCGATGTGCAGATCGCCTGCCTCGACCACCATCTGCCGTCCGCGGTCCGGGTTCATCGCGAACAATTCGCCGAGTTGCCGCGCGTACAGATGCTGCTGATGAGCAGCGAGGTCATGCCAGCGCGCCGTCGCGGTGATATCGACGTCGTCAGAAGTCACGCGCTGCCAGGGTGCCATGGCACAACCCTAGCCATCAGACCAGCTTGGCGCTCACCGCTTCGGGGAGGAAACGCAGCGCGGCGGCGAGCGGCTTCCACGGCCAGGCCGGTACCTCGGCACGCCGGGGTTCGCGTTCAATGGCTTTGACCAAGGCCGCGACCCCGGAGCGGGTGTCGGTCATCAATTTGGTCTTCACGCCCCGGTTGATGTCTGTCTCGATGTAGCCGGGCAGGATCACGGTGACGACGATCGGCGTGCCCGCCAGCTCGGCCTGCAGTCCCTGGCCCAAGGTGGACAGACCGGCCTTCGACGCCGAGTACGCGGCTTGGGCTTTGGGGAGTCCACGGACCGCGCTAATCGAGCTGATCAGCACCAGATGGCCGTAGCCCTGCGCACGGAAGATCGCCATGGCAGCCTCGATCTGGGCGAGCGCTCCCACCAGATTGGTCTGCACGGTCTCGATGTTGGCGGCGGCGTTGCCGGTGCCGATGGGGGCGCCCTTACCGAGCCCGGCGTTCACGATCACTCGGTCGACGCCGCCGAGTTCGGCGGACAGTTCGGCAAAGGCGCGGGTGACGTCGTCGGTGTCGGTCACATCCAACCGGGTCACGGCCACCGCCTTGGCCTGCGCAGATAGGTCGGCGGCCAGGTCTTCGAGTTTGTCCAGACGGCGGGCGGCCAGGCCCAGGGAGCGGCCGCGGGCGGCGAACTCCCGGGCCATGCCCTCGCCCAGCCCGGAGCTGGCACCGGTGATGATGATCTTTTCGCGGGTCACCGGAGGGAATCTACCCGCACCTCGGTCGCCCAGCGCCATCTGATCGTTGCTTGATCGTGACGAGACCACACCGCAGGGAATCCCTCATTACGCCCCATTGGACCCTACTGTCACTTCCGTCACAGAGAGTTGGGAGCATCCATGCAGGTCTCGCACAACGCGTCCCCTCGGCGCTGGTCCACGCACCGAGGTCTGGCTCTCGCCGCCGCTGGCGCTCTCACCCTCGGCGCGAGCATCGCGGTCGGCAGTGCCACCGCGCCGCCGGCGACAGCAGCCCCCTGCGGCGACACGTCGTCGACCGGGTCCAGCGGCAACAACTCCTTGTCCGGCAACAGTTCCCTGAGCGGCAACGGCTCCCTCGGCGGCGGGGCGCCGGTGGAACCGGGGCAAGGACCGCAGGGCAACCTACCGACCTGGAGCAACACCACGTCGAAGGTTCTCTCGTGGGTGACCGGGCCGAAAAGCCCGAACAAGACGCTGAGCCGTTTCACGATCTCGGGCACTGACCTCGGCGTCGCCTGGGACAACGGCGCCGGACAGACCCTGATGGCCTTCGGCGACACCTTCGGCTGGTGCAATATCGCCGACCACCAGTGGCGCAACAATGTGCTGTTGCGGACCACCGATAGCCAGCTGTCCGACGGGTTGTCGATCCCCGACGGAACGCCCGGTGACCGCGATTCCGGAGCGGTCGTCAATCCGCAGAACTTCGCCACCGAACTGGTTCCCGGACAGAAGATCGCCAACGTCGAGGTCACCACCATCCCCACGGCCGCGATCAGTATCGGCGGCAAGCAGTACATGAATTTCATGTCGGTCCGGCACTGGGGCGACGCGGGCGTGTGGGACACGAACTTCTCCGCGATCGCCGTGTCCGGTGACAACGGCCAGACCTGGGCCGTCGATCAGGGCACCATGATGGTCAACGCGCCGGTCACCTTCGCGCTCCCCGCTGCCGCGCCGACGGTCAACGTCAACAACAGCCGATTCCAGCAGAGCGGCTACGTCCGCGGCCGCAGTTCCGACGGCACCGACGACGGCTGGATCTATCAGGTCGGCACCCCGAATGGCCGCTTCGGCAACGCCTACCTGGCGCGTTTTCGGCCAACCGACATCCTGAACCTCGTCGATTACGACTACTGGACCGGCACCGGATGGACGCGCGACCTGGGGCTGCTGACCGACAACTCCGCCATCGTCACCGGCAACATCACCGAGCTCTCCGTCGCATGGAGCCCGTTCCTGCACAAGTACGTGATGCTCGATGGCGACAACGCCATCCGCCTGCGCACCGCCCCGACCATGCACGGCCCGTGGAGCGCACCGCGCACCCTGGTGCCGTCCGGCGCGGTCATCCTCTACGGCCCGATGATGCTGCCGCAATCGCCCGCGCTGACCGGCACCGGCAATCAGCTGTACTTCAACGCGTCTCGGTGGAGCGACTACAACGTGATGCTGATCGAGTCGAAGCTGAACTCCGCCTGGTGATTCACCTCGGCCGCCGCCGCCGCTGGGGCGACCCGGGCGCGGCCGGTGTGATTGTGTAGACCAATGACATTCCGGCACACCGACTCCGAACTCGCGGCGCTGATCGCGCAGGGCGCCGGGCAGGTGCTGCTCGGGGTGGGCCACGGGGAATTACTGGCTCCTCGACACTTGGGCGACGTCGGAGATGCGCTCGCGCAGGCCTGGATCGCCCAGGTACTCACAACGCAGCGCCCCGATGACGCCGTACTTTCCGAGGAAGCCGACGACGACCTCGTCCGCCTGCAGCGCGAACGGGTATGGATCATCGACCCGCTCGACGGCACGTCCGAGTTCTCCCGCGGCACCACACACTGGGCGGTGCACGTCGCCCTCACCCTCAACGGTGTCCCCGGCCCGTCCGCTGTCTCCCTCCCCGCCCAGGGGCAGCTGTTTCGCTCCGACGAGGTGCCGACGGTGACCGGTCCGCTGACCGGGCGGATCGCCGTGTCCCGCTACGGGCACTCGTATCCGAGCGCGGCGGTCGCCGACCGGCTCGGCCTGCGCGCGGTGCACATCGGTTCGGCTGGGGCCAAAGCGATGGCCGTGGTCCGCGGTGACGTGGACGCCTACGTGCATGCCGGTGGACAGTACGAGTGGGACAATTGTGCGCCGGTCGGAGTGGCCCAGGCCGCTGGCCTGTTCTGCTCGCGGCTCGACGGTTCGGACCTTGTCTATAACAACCCGCAGCCGTACCTACCGGACTTCGTGATCTGCCGACCGGAGATCGCCGACGACGTCCTCGCCGCCGTGCGCACCCCGTGGTGATTAGCCTCGGCGCAGCAAGTAGATATCCATCACCCAGCCCGTCTCGGCACGGAGCCGAGTGCGTGCTTCATCGATCTGATCGGCGACGTCGCGCACCCGGCCGCTAATCAGAATCTGCTGCGGCGTACCGAGATTGGCGCCCCAGTAGATCTCATCATCGAGGCCGGCCGTCTCCCGGAAGGTCAGATGCGAGTCGAGCATGACGATCTGGTTCGGCGCGTCGACGGCACCGGCCGTTTGCTGCGCGAGTCGCCGCCCGGTGGTCAGCACCACCGGTTCGCCAATATCGTGGGCGACAATCCGGTGCGCGGCGGTCAGTGCCGACGCACTCGTCACGCCCGGAATCACCTCGACCGCCAGGTCGAGATCGGCACCGTCGACGAGTTGATCCACCAGCCGTAGCGTCGAATCGTAGAGTGCTGGATCGCCCCAGACCAGGAAGGCGCACGCCGCGCCGTCGTCGACGGAATCGGTGATCGCCGCGGCCAGCGCGTCGACGCGCGCGCGGTGCCAGCGCCGGACTTCGGCTTCATAATCGTCGGGCGCGCGGTCGCGGGGCGGGTCGTCGACCACCACCACGCGGTGGCCGTCGGCTGCGTAGCGATCGAGAAATTCCTGCCGCGCCGCGGTGAGCTGGGCGACACGAGAACCCTTGTCCAGCAACAGGAAGACATCGGTGACGCCAATCGCGTCGACCGCTTCGAGGGTGATCTGCCGCGGGTCGCCCGGGCCCACCCCGATCACCCGCAAGGTGATCAGGGCTTCACCTTCGGTAGCCCGTGGACCTTGGCGCTCAGATCGAGCACCCACTGGCGCGGGGCCAACCGGCGCAGGAAGAAGACGATCGGCGCCCGGTTGCCGCGTGCATAGAACGGCTTGGGATGGGCGGCGAGGGCGGCCGAGACGATCTGCTCGGCCATCGCTTCGGCACTGATGCCCGTGCGCTCGTTGTCCGCCGTGGTGCCCGACACGATCGCGTACTCGTCGGCGTACGTGGAGTCATCGGCGATGTGCACCGTCCGGCGAGTTCCGATCCCGCTGGCGATGGTGCCCGGCTCGACCGAGATCACCCGGACGCCGTACGGGGCCACCTCGCGGCGCAGCGCGAGGGCATAGGCCTTGATCGCCGCCTTGGTCGCGGCATAGGTGGAACGGAAGGCGATCGGGAAACTGGCAAGCATGGAACCGACCATGATCACGGTGCCGCGACGGCGCTCCCGCATGCCGGGCAGCACCGCCTTGGTGAGCGCGACCGGACCGAAGACATTGACCGCGAAGAGGCGCTCGATCTCGTCCATCGGAGTGTCCTCGAAAGCACCCGCATGGCTTTCGCCCGCATTGTTGATCAAGATATCGACGTCGCCGACCGCATTGGCACAGGTCTGCGCCGTCGACAGGTCTGCGTTGTCCAGACGCACATAGGTGACGCCTGGGATCGGATCGCTCACGGCCTCAGGGCTTCGGGTGGTACCGACGACATGACAGCCACGAGCAGCGAACTGTCGCGCCACTTCGGCGCCGATACCACTGGTGGCACCGGTGACAAGGACGGTCAGCGACTCTGGGCAGGCAGCAGAAGACTTCACTTCTGCCAGCGTAAACGACCGCGAGTTCAGCTGTTCGTCGGCTTCTGGAAGCCGGCCGCGCGCGCAGCCGACTCGGTGGCGAACCAGATCTCGGCGGTGGTCTCGGCGTATCCCGGGAAGTCCGGTGCGTAGTACTGCCCGGAGTCGGCGTTCCCCTTGATCGGGTAGCCGTTCGGCGCCTTCGTCGCGTCGGTGAGCGGCCGGTGGGCGCCGACCGGAACCGGAACCGATGCGCCGTCCTTCCGGTACGTCCCGATCCCGTCGCCGCTGGCGGGGCTGGGGTTACTCGCGCCGGCCGTGGCAGCTGGAGCCTTCAGATCGATCTTCGGGATCGAGGCATCGGCGGCTGGGCGAGGTGCGTGCACGACCCGCTGATTCCGGCGACGGCCGAAGCCGAACCACAAGGCCAGCAGGACCGGGATCAGCAGCAGCAACCACAGCCAGTTGGTGTTCCAGCCAGCGCCGTCCGAGTCGGCGCCGTCCGAGTCGGTGTCCGAGGCGGTAGCGCCCGGAACGGTGATACTCGGCAGCGTCAGACCCGGCAGGGTGACGCCGGGCAGACCGAGGTTGGTCCAGTCACTGGGCAGACGCAGATCGGTAAGCCCGGCGAATCCCGCCCCCAGCGGTTCCAGGTCGACGAACTTGCCGTCCTTGATGTTCCAGACCAGAGTGCCACCGATGAAGGCCTGCGAGACAGTGCCGCCAACCTGGTCGACGGTCACCGCACCGGTCGGCGCACCCAACGTCGCGCCGAGTCGGTCAGCGGCCAGCGCAAACGGGCCGCGGACCAACCATGCGCCGTTCTGCGGGCTCCAGTAGATCGTCGGTTCACCCTCGCCAGCGAACGACGCCTGACGGGTGGCGACGGTCGAGGGTCCTTCGGACGCCGTGGGGAATCCAATCGCGGTGTCGCCAGCCGGGCCGCCCTCGTCGTTGTACTTCGCGTCGATCGCGCCGTACAGAATGCGCGCGCCGTTGTCTTCGCTCCAATAAATCGTGCCGCCCGAGAACGACTGCTTGTAGCCGTCGGTGCCGGAGATCGGCGTGACGGCACCTTCTTTGGTACCCGGGCCCGCCCCGGTGAATCCCTTATCGCCGCTGCCTGGGCCGCCGATTGACTGCTCCATCTCGGCGATCGCCTGGGTGGCTTCCTGCTGGTCGTCGGCGACCGCTTGGGGGGCAAGGAACAGCGTCGCTCCGAGCGCGACACCCAATCCCAAGGTGATTCCCCGAAACCGCGTGGTTCGTGCCATTGTCATCATCAGTCCTCGCAGGTTCCAGAGTGAGCCGGTCGCCCCGCGGCGATCGCGGAACGCAACACTACCCGCCTGCGATACCGCCGGTTCGTGGTTTCCGGCCGGTCAGGCGGGTTTAAGTGCTCCCGGCAGGATTCGAACCTGCGACACCCGCTTTAGGAGAGCGGTGCTCTATCCCCTGAGCTACGAGAGCGGGGACTGGCGGAGGATGTGGCGGAAGATCGGGTCGTCGCGCCGCAGCCGGTGGCCAGTCGGTGGTGGGCAGCCCGTTGAGGGGTCGACTGCCCGTGTGAGGAGAGTCTACGACAGGAGTTCCTGGGCAGGGGCCATCGCCTCGCGTCCCGTGGGCCGCGAGGGTGTGCGTGGTCGTCAGACGTTCTGTCTGTTGGTTCCTTTCGGGCTTCCGCGCCGGTTCAGGCCGCGAGCGGTGGTCCGGCGTCGAAGGCTTGCTGTCGGCCTCGAAGGCTTGCTGTCGGCGTCGGATGAGGTCGGCGTAGGCGTTGCGGCCGAGGGCGTGTCCGAGCGTCACGAGGAACTGGCCAGTGGCAGTCAGGGAGATCGAGCGGCCGCCGTAGAGGGCGTGTTCGATGATGTTGTTGGCGGATTCGGAGTCTTCACGCCGCCCGTAGAACCGGTTGTAGTGCGCGGTCGGGTCGTCGTCGACTTTCACGGTCTGCCGCAGGCGCTCGATGCGGGGTTTGCCGGCTCTTCGTATCTGAGAGTGCGTAGGTGAGGTTCGGGCGGCGCGGGAGCGACCACAAGATGTAGGCGGGTCCTAGGTGTGAAAATGGAAGTTCCTCAACCACCCAGACCACACCACAGGACCCACGCACGAGCCTACTTGCGTCATCGCTGATACCATCTGCCGAACCGTCGAACTGGGCGTCACGATCACCGGAGCAGCCGTCGACGCCGAGGCTCGGGTGGCGGGGGTGGCTCGGGTGGCTCTGGCGGCGGGGTGGTGGCGATGGCCAGCCGCAGCCGCAACCAGAACCGCAACCAGAACCGCAGCCAGGTCCGGGTGCCGGTGGTTGTACTGATCCAAAGGCGTGCGTATGAAAATTCATAAGCTATCTCTGTCTGAAAAGCGGCGCCACAGCGCAGCTGCGGCTCTGGCGGTGGTGATAATTGCTGCGCTGACCGTCTGTTTGATTGGCATAGCAGAAAACCGCGATAGGCACACTGAATCATAGGATGACGCTGTGACCAGTATGTATAGAGCGGTCTATGATGGGAATTACGCGGGGGCGTATAAGTATCGTTCTCAGCGCTGCCGCGGAGAGTACTCGGAAGCACAGTATGCGGAGTCTCTCAATCAGGCAATAGGAGGCGAGCGTCACCCGGGTGTCGATGTAGAATTCAAGATCCGTTACCTTGACCCAAGGACTGCATACGTAGATGTGCAGGCGCCGAGTGCTTCTAGCCACATAGGGGGAGAACGCAAGTGGACGCGGTCCGAATCGGGGCACTGGGAGTTTGACAATTGCTAAGATACTTTTGGACCCACTCATGATCGGAGCTATGGTGGAAAAGATTCTTGTCGGACTCATTGCAGTAGTGGCATATCCGCTCATGTGGCTTACGAACTCGATTGAGTGGTGTGCGGGAAAACTTCGCGTGCCACCCTTCTATATCGTTGTGTTGATCGTCCTACTACCAATCTGGGTCACGACTCTTGTCGAGTTCGTTGGATCAGACGATGACGTGCGATCAAGCTACCTTGACTGGATCGTAATTGGTGTCGGCGGGCTACTCTTGGCGTACATACTTCTAGTCGGACTCTTCGGCCTGCTCTTTGTGCCGAACTCTGGCCAAGTGGAGGATAGCGAGATTGATCAGGGAGATGAGCAGTAATGATTACACGCGGAGTCCGCCTCGGGTTGACTTGCAGCTTGTCGGTAATTGGAGCGCTGGCGCTGCTATCGTGCGGTAGTTCTGATGAGATTCCGTCAGAATAAGAACGCATGCTTGCTGTGGTGCACAATACTGTCGAGCAGTTATCGAAACGAAAAAGGTCCGTTCTTATCACCGATAGCTGTGGACAGATTCGGCTGTTAGCCGAGCAGAATATTTTCGATCCTCTTTACGAAGATGGCGACGTAGATCAGGCCGTCTGGTCTGGCTCCGTCCAACGTGTGGAAGACTTACATTCTCCCTCAGTTGCGGATGATGTTGGAATCGTTTTTGGACGGCTTGTCTACAAGGAGCGAGTTGGGGACGATATTCCATAGCCGGTTGTAAGATTTGCGGCTCTTCGGATCTAAGAGTGCGTAGGTGATGTTCGGTCCGGCCGGGCGTGGGCGCAAGATGTGGGCGTGCCCTGGGGGTGAAGATGGGAGTTCTCACACAACCCAGACCACACCACAGGACCCATGGCCAAGCTTACTTCTGATGTTGCCGACACGATCTGCCGAACCGTCGAGCTGGCGGTGACGATCACCGGAGCGGCTGTTGACGGCGCCGACCGCACGCACGGGTGGTGCCGCGTCCTGCAGGCTGACCCGAACTGTCCGGGCTGCGGGCTCGCTGGCAGGCTTCGCGATCACGCCGACCGAATTCTGACCGACCTGCCGATCAGCGGCCATCCGGTCTTGCTGCACCTGGCCGTCCCGCGCTTCGTGTGCGGGAACAGTCAGTGCCCGCGAACGATCTACCGCGGCCGGATCGATCACATCGCGCCAGTACGCTCGGTGGTCACTACCCGGACTGCACGGTGGATCTTGCAGCGCATCTCGGTCGACAAAATGAGCGTCAAAGCCGTCGCATCGGGGCTGGGACTTGCGTGGAAGACGGTCAACCAGATCGCTCTGGATTCGGCTCGCGCACTGGTCTACGACGGCGGCCGTCTACCAGCAACTCATCGCCGCCTACGAGCACCCGAACCGCCGTGAGGGCAAGAAACTCATGTACAAGACCTTGCGCCGCCTCCGGTCCGGGCTGCCGGCAGGATTGGCTGAACTTGCTCAACTCAGCCGAAGCCTGTGGACCAGGCATGCCGACATCCTCGCGTACTTCGATACCGGCGTCTCCAACGGCCCCGTCGAAGCAATCAACGGCCGACTGGAACACCTACGCGAGATCGCCCAGCGCTTCGGCAACCTCGAGCACTACATCTTGCGGTCCCTACTGCACTCCGGTCAGCTCGCGAATCGGATCAACGCACTCTGAAAGGCGAAGAGCCTGAAAACCGTTCACTCTTCGAGCGCCGGAAGTGACCAGTTTTCAAGCTCCGCCGACATCAGCCTTCTCGGTTTCATCCGGCTCCTCCGAATTGCCTATCGCGTACAGCTAACCACCGCCGCAACGACCGCAGCAGCCGACTTGCGCTGCCCGCCGCAAATGTCTGCCGTTCAGACCACATCCGGACACAGCCCCGAGGACCGATGCCTGCCGACGTGGTGCATTCACGCTGAGCATTGAACAACCAGATCTCAGCACTGCCAGCACACGCCGGTATGGAGTGACCATGCTCGGTTTCAGCGGCGGTGCGCCCAGTCCAGGAAGTCCGCTGCGGTGATGACGGGCTTGTTCCATCGTGCGGCCTTCTTGGCTTTGCCTGACTGGGTTCCTGCTTCGGCGACGACAAGCACGTCCGTCCTCGACTTGGTCAGGGAGTCTTCCGGGACTAGCCCCCGCCGGTCAGCCAGAGCATGGAGGTCTTCTTTGGTCAGTGCGCCGTGGGTCGAGGAACTGACCTCACCGGTAAAACAGATCCCCGCCCCGGGGCACAGCAGCTCGTCGATGTCGAGGGGCTCAGCGGACTGGAAGCCCTCCGGAAGCACGCTGACCCCGAAGTAACGCTCGGCCTCGCGTACGCGCTCGACGGTTGTGTCGTCGGGGTTCGGGATCCTGGCCCACGCGCCGGCGAGCAGTTCCGCGAGTATGCCCGCCGGGTCATCGCTCACACCGATGTGTCCGCCGACCACGAACCCCGTGGGCGCCGATGTCCCGGCAGGTCCGGTGGTGCGGGCCAGGAGGTAGCCCTGCCCACGTGCGGATTGCGGGAACGGTGTCCCGGATCCGAGTCGTTCCGGGGAGCCCCCGCGTATCCGTTGCACCGCGGCACGCAGGGGTCTGGCCCGCTCCAGGGCGGTCCGGGCCCCGGTAATGTCGGCCCGTTCGCCGGCAGTGAGGAGATGGTCTGGCACGTCGACCCCCAGGGAGATCGGCTGGACGATTTCGTTGCGTTTGAGCTCGAAATCGAGATACCCGAGCTGCTCATCGATATCGATGCCCACCGGGATCCTTCCCGCAAGCACCGGCGCCAGCGCCGGCCATGCCTCCGTCAACAGGGGCGCGAGCTGGACATCACGGGTCGTCAAGCCGTAGTCCTCACGCGCGTTGTAGAGGTCGCTGGTGGGGTTGATGACCGTCGTGACTTCATCACCGTCATCGGTCACCACCGCGATCTCGACCGGTCGTGGCCGCCACTGCATACCCGAACTACCCACGGTGAGCACCGCCAGGTACGCCTCGCCGATACTGGCGGCCGCAGCGGCCCCGGTGTCCAGGTAACGCCGGATCCGGATATCGGTCTTGAGGTCTTTGGGTGAGACCTCGCGTTTGAGCACCAGACCATCGAGGCTGGTACACCGAGACAGCGCTACATACAACTGCCCGTTCGCGAACGTGCCGCCGGTGAGATCGACCACGAGCCTGTCCAAGGTTTGGCCTTGCGATTTGTGGATGGTGATCGCCCAGGCCAGTTTCATCGGCAACTGCGTGAACGTGCCCACCACCTCGTGAACGAGCGCGCCTCCCTGGATCTGAGGGCGGCTGATCTCCCACATGTGTTCACCCACGTACTCGGTACGCCCGTCCCGGAACAGCACCTCAATCAGAGGGCCTCCGCGGTCATCGGCGCGGATCGAGGTGATCCTGCCCAGCGTCCCGTTGACCCAACGGTCCGCCGGATCATTGTTGAGCATCATGACCTGCGCGCCGACAGCGATATCGAGTTCAGAATCCGTCGGGAACTCGTAGCCGTCGGTATCACCGGTAATCGTTGCTGTGAAAATCACCGCCGGGGAAGGGAGACGTTCGAGCATCTGCCGGTTCCGGGCCGCAACGATCCGGTTGGTGCCGGCCAGCGTCAGCCAGAACTCATCGACCGGCGGCTCGAAGTCCGGATCGGTTCTGGCGTTCAATTCAGCCCGAGCCGCATCGAGCATGGCACCGTTGCGGACGGCGTTGAGCAGCTCTACCAGGCGGCCGTCGCCCTGCTGGCGGAACACCGTGCCTAACTCCACCGTCGGGAACGTTTCACGATCGAACGAGTGCGCGGAGAAAAAGTACGGCGTCCCGAATCGTTGGTCGATCCATTCTGCCTCAGCCTCGGATACCACTGGCGGCAACTGATACAAGTCGCCCACCAGCACCAGTTGCACCCCGCCGAACGGAGTACCGGGCTTAGGCCCGAACCGTTCCAGTGCTGCGACTATCGCGTCGAACAGGTCCGCTCGTACCATCGAGACTTCATCGACGATCAACGTATCCAACGACGAAAGCGCTTTGGCGAAGCGGTTCGGCCGGTACTTATCGCTGCGCACGTGGTCGACTGTCACGCCCTTCGGGAAGGAGAAGAGCCGGTGAATCGTATACCCGTCAACATTCAGTGCCGCGATTCCCGTCGGCGCCACGGTGATCGTGCGCCGAGGAGTCGACTCGGTGTGTAGACGGATCAAGGTGGACTTACCCGTACCCGCCTTACCGGTGAGGAACAAGTGCCGGCCCGCACGAAGATGATCCAACGCTGACTGAAATTCCGCAGTGATGGTCAAACCATCACGCTCACGGTCGGCCGCTGCCGCCTCCTGCGCATCCGCCTCGGACCCGGATGTCACGGCTGGCGGTTCCGGTACTGACGCCGGCTGGGCTTTCGCCGTGGTGCTCGGTGCATTGGGCTCGGCGGCGGCCACCACATCAGCCGCCACGGACTCCGCCGCTGGCCCGGCCGCACTCGCGTTCACCCAGGCGTCGGATACCGCAGTAGGTGGTACCTGCCCGGGCGCCGACGAACTGGTCTGACCGTTCACTGCCGGAATCCACAGCGAGCCGTCGAACCATCGACACGGAGCCTCTCCCCAGGGGTCGACGAACCACCCGGGTTCCCTCGACACCACAGGAGTCCATGCCGAGCCGTCGAACCACCGCCACGGAGCTACCCTCCATGGGTCGGCGTACCACCCCGCAGCCGATGCCGACACCCGTTCCATCCCCGATGTCATCTGCTCTCCTCCACCCCATTCGTGTCACCACACTTAACCAAAGTGCCGGACACCACAGGAGTTCTGAGAAACCACCCCCGTCACTGCCCCATTCCACGTCATCGGACGCTTCCATGGTCAAGCTACGTAGAGGGTCGTCCGAATCGGATCGGACCAGCTCAAGGAGTCCCCACCGAACCTGGTGCAGATGGCCGAGCGCAGAAGCAACGGCCGAGTGGTCACCGCCGATGCTAGTCGCGTCAACCTCCCATTCAGGCGCCATGCGACGCCGTAGAGAACGGCACTGCGCTGACCGTACTTCGCAGTCGCCGACGGCGGGGCTGAATCCTCGTGACTACATGCCCTCTCTCCGCGGCCGCCCTTACGACCACCAGATCGATGGCCTGGAGACCTATCTGGAGAATCCGGCGGCGTTACGGATTTGGCCTGACCGCGCTACTCGCCCTAACTCGGCAACTCCCGGGCCTGCGCCGATGGGAACTTCCGCCAGTCCCACGAGAGCGTTGCCGCTCAACGAGTGAGTGTACGACTCAGGTGAACGCGGCGCGGAATCGGATGAGGGACTTCTGGATGTCGCCGTGTACGGCCTTGGCGGCAGCCTTGCCGACCGGACCCATCAGCGGCAGACCGCCCAGATCGATCAGGAAGCCCACCTCCGAGCCCTCGGCGCTAGGCTTCACGGTCAGATCGATCTTGGCTTTCACGCCACCCTTACCGCTGCCGGAGAAGCGCAGGCGGTGCGGCGCGTCGAAGGTGTCGATCTTCCAGTCGAAGCGCACGCGGGTGCCCTTCACCTTCACCACCGACGTAGCCTTGGTGCCGACCTTCAACTCGCCTGCTGCGGGCACCTCACCGCGCCAGCCGTCGTGCAGGATCAGCCAGTCGTCGAAGCGGGACAGCTCCGACACGGCCGCGAAGGCTTCGGCGGGGCTGAGGGCAACGGAAAGGGAGTCACTAGTCTTCGCCATGGTTCAAGAGCCTAACGTCTGCGCGCAGGCACGCGCACTCCTTGGTGCCGTGATCTACGGGTACGACGGCGCCATCGCCCGCATCACCGAGGTGGAGGCGTACGACGGCCCCAATGATCCAGCCTCACACGCGTTCACGCGCACCCCCCGATCCGCACTCATGTACGGCCCGCCGAACCGGTTGTACGTGTACCGCATCCACGGGCACCACTGCGCCAACGTGGTCACCAGCGCCGCCGGCCTCGGCTCAGCGGTGCTCCTGCGGGCGGGTCAGATTCTCGACGGGTACGACGCCGCACGCGCCCGGCGCGGCGACGTGCCCGAGCAACTCCTCGGCCGCGGTCCAGGCAATCTCGCCAAATCCCTGGGCATCACGATGGCCGACCTTGGCACCGATCTGCTGGTCCCGCCCGGCATCGTCGTCGATCGTTCTCCCACACTGGCGGGCGACGAGCGCATCGCCACCGGCCCCCGGGTTGGGGTACGGCTGGCCGCCGACCGGCCGTGGCGCTACTGGATCGCCGACCACCCGACCGTCTCTGCGTACCGGCGGCACCCGCGCGCCTAGTGCGCTGGGCTGTGCGCGCTCGCATACAGGGCAGCTTGCTCCGCGGCCGCCCGGCGCGCCAGCCGGGCATTCAGAATGCGCGACGAGGCCTCGATCAAAACGATGCCGATGAGGGCGCAGATCCCGGCGCGCAGCATCATCTCGCCGTTAGCCGAGTCCAGCTTGAACAGGTCCTGCGTCCACGTCCAGGTGAAGATGAGCACATAGGCGATCACCGAGACGCTGACCAGCAGCACCTTCCACCAGTTCAGCGGGCGCGCCACCACCACCAGCACCCACCAGGCCATAGCGATCATCGCGGCCAGGGTTGCCGTCGCGGCTTGCGTCTGCGCGGCACCGAAGGCGGTTTCGGCGCCGACCACTGAAGTCTGGCCGGTACCCGGGTTGACCCACATGAAACACAGGAAGGTGAGCGTGCCGATGATCAGTCCGTTCGGTACCGCCTGGGTGAGGACGCGGCGAACGAAGCCGGTCTTGGCGCGCTCGTTATTTGGCGCCAACGACAAGATGAACGCTGGAACGCCGATGGTGAACCATGCCGAGATGGTGACGTGGATCGGCTGGAACGGATAGTTCACCGGCGCGAGGCCGGCATAGTGTGCGACCAGTCCCGCGATACCGACGGCGAGAGCCAGCAGCACCGCATACACGGTCTTGGTGAGAAACAAGTTGGCGACGCGCTCGATGTTGCCGATCACGCGGCGACCCTCACCCACCACATACGGCAAGGTGGCGAACTTGTTGTCCAGCAACACGATCTGCGCCACCGAGCGCGCGGCCGACGAGCCCGATCCCATGGCAACGCCGATGTCCGCGTCCTTGAGTGCCAGGACGTCGTTGACGCCGTCGCCGGTCATCGCGACGGTGTGCCCGCGCGACTGCAGCGCCTCGACCATGTGCCGCTTCTGGTCCGGTTTGACTCGACCGAAGGTGACGCCCTCCTGGACCTGATCGGCGAGTTCGTCGATTTTGGT
>NZ_JBAQWU010000330.1:0-8901 GCF_049299075.1 Gordonia sp. (in: high G+C Gram-positive bacteria) | reverse complement strand
CACTCGGCGGGATCGGTGAGATCGGCCGCAACATGACCGTCTTCGAATACGGTGGTCGGCTACTCGTCGTCGACTGCGGTGTGCTGTTCCCGGAGGACCAACAGCCCGGCGTCGACCTGATCCTGCCGGACTTCCGGTACATCGAGGATCGGGTGGACGAGATCGAGGCGATCGTCCTGACGCACGGTCACGAGGACCACATCGGAGCGGTGCCGTTCCTGCTCAAACTGCGAGCGGATATCCCGGTGGTCGGTGCCCGCTTCACCTTGGCACTGGTGGCCGCGAAGTGTCGGGAACACCGGCTGCGTCCCAAGCTGATCGAGGTGCGCGAGGGTGGCCGCGACAGCTTCGGTCCCTTCGACTGCGAGTACTTTGCCGTTAACCACTCGATACCCGACGCGCTCGCCGTGGCGATCCGCACCCCGGCCGGTCTGGTGCTGCACACCGGCGACATCAAGCTCGACCAGCTGCCGCTGGACAATCGGCTCACCGACCTGGCCGGGTTCAGTCGGCTGGGCGATGAAGGCGTCGACCTGTTCCTGGTGGACTCGACCAATGCCGAGGTGCCCGGCTTTGTGACGCCCGAACGCGAGATCGGCGGGGTGCTGGACACGGTGATCGGGAAGGCCCGCCAACGCGTGATCGTGGCCTCCTTCGCCAGCCATGTGCACCGGATCCAGCAGATCGTCGACGTCGCCCGGGCACACGGCCGCAAGGTCGCTTTCGTCGGTCGGTCGATGGTTCGCAATATGGCGATCGCCCAGGAACTGGGCTACTTGCATATGCCCGAGGGCGTCGAAGTGAACATCGATACCGCCGCCACGCTGCCCGACGACAAGGTTGTTCTCGTCAGCACTGGCTCGCAGGGTGAGCCGCTGTCGGCGCTCTCGCGGATGGCGCGCGGTGAGCATAATCAGATCAACATCCGCGCTGACGATCTCGTGGTGCTCGCGTCGTCGTTGATTCCCGGTAATGAGAACTCGGTCTTCGCCGTGGTGAACGGTCTGGCCAAGCGCGGTGCGACCGTGGTGACACAGGCCAGCGCCAAGGTGCACGTCTCCGGACATGCCTCGGCAGGCGAGCTGCTCTACCTGTACAACGCCGTGCGACCGTCCAACGCCATGCCGGTGCACGGTGAATGGCGCCATCTACGCGCCAACGCCGCGCTGGCCGAGGCCACCGGCGTCCCGGCCGACCGCATCATGCTGGCCGAGGATGGCGTAACCGTCGACCTGGTCGATGGCCGCGCGCGAATCTCCGGCAAGGTGCCGGTTGGCTTCGTCTATGTCGACGGTCTCTCAGTGGGCGATGTCAGCGAGTCCACCCTCTCGGACCGGTTGGTCCTGGGGGAGGGGGGCTTTATCTCGATCACCGTGGCTGTGGACCGGCACACCGGTCGCGCGGTGAGCCGTCCGCAGATCTCCGGCCGCGGCTTCTCCAACGACCCCGGAGCACTCTCTGGTGCCGCGGAGCTGGTCGATAGGGCGCTCACCGAACTGGCCAACGACGGCGTCACCGACAGTCACCGCATTGCGCAGGGTATCCGGCGCACGGTGGGCCGCTGGGTCGCACAGGTCTACCGACGCCGGCCGATGATCGTACCCACGGTCATCGAGGTCGATTCCGACGACGCCTGACCGGGCGGGTCGGTGGCGATCACGTTTTCGACACAACATTTCGACGCGCCGCTGTTACCCGTGTGACTGGTGTGAAGCCAAGGCACTAGGGTGTTCCCTATGGCTTCTCAGGCAAGCACGCGCCGTGCCGCGTCCACATCCGGTCGCGGCGGATCGGCTGGCAACAGCTCCGGCGGTACTCGTTCCCGCTCGGGCAACACCTCCCGTCCCCGCACCACTTCAGCTGCGGCGGAGCCTCGCCGAGCGACCAGTGGCGCCCGCAACGCACCCCGCAACGGCGGCGGCCGGGCTCCGGCCCGCCAACAGTCGCAGGAGTTGCACCACGGACCGTCGACGCTCGGCACGCTAGGTCGCGGAATCGGCCGGGGAGTGGCTGGCGCCTGGAACCTGTCAGCGCGCGGACTCGGTGGCGTCTACCGCATCGGACTGAAGCCGCTGCCGGACCCGGACGACGCCGACTACGTACTCGAGCACGTCCGTTCGCCGCGCCGTGACGGCACCGCCCTGGCGCTGACCCTGAGCGCCGTGCTGGTGATCGCCAGCGTCTGGTTCGACGGTCTCGGTGCCATCGGTGCGGTTGTCGACACCGGCGCCCGCTACGTCGTCGGCTCCCTTGCCTACGTGCTGCCGATCGTGCTGCTGGCCGTCGCCATACTGGTGACCCGCCGCGGTGCCAATCCCTCGCGCCGCACTCGCAACATCGGCGGCGGACTGCTTCTAGGAGTGTCGATCCTCGGCCTGGCACATCTGGTTACCGGTGCACCCACCGAGCAGGTGGCCCGCGGCGGTTCCGCGGGGTTCGTCGGCTACGTCCTGGGCACCCCGCTGACCCAGGCGGTGACCGTCTGGGTATCGGTACCGATCTTCGTCCTCTGCGGCATCGGCGGCCTGATCGCGTTGAGCGGCAAGACGATCGGCGAACTCGTCGATGGCATCAGCGCCTACCTGGGCGTCGGTGCCTATCGTGGCGAGTACGACGATGCCGCTTCCACCGACGACGACTACGCCGACGACGACTACGCCGATGAGGTGTCCGACGTTGACGCGTCCGACGCCGTCGGTGCTTACGGTGACGACGGTGACTACGGCGACCCGTACGAGAACTACCCGCCGGACGCGCGCGGACGCGCGGCCGCGAATCGTCGTCGGCCGGTGGACTTGCCCGCTGAGCGCGCCGACCGCTCCGAGCGCCGACCGGCCCGGCCCACCGTTGGCGCCCATCGTGATGCGCAGATCGACGACCAGTACACCGAGCCCCTGTTCGACGGCGTCGCCGAGAACCAGCCGACCGCACCGATCGGCCCGGCCGCGCGCACGGCTAAACCCACGCCCAAAGCCAAGCCGCAGCCGATGGTCAAGCCGCAGCCGAAGGCCAGGCCCGCGGCGGCGTCGGACTCCGATTACCAACTGCCGTCGACCGATCTGCTGATCGACGGCGACCCGCCGAAGCTTGGCAGCGCCACCAATGACGACATGATCGACCGCATCAACGGGGTGCTCGACCAGTTCAAGGTGGATGCGGCGGTCACTGGCTACACGCGGGGCCCGACGGTCACCCGCTACGAGGTCGAACTCGGCCCGGCCGTCAAGGTCGAGAAGATCATCCAACTGCAGCGCAACATCGCCTATGCGGTGGCCACCGACAGTGTTCGACTGCTGGCGCCGATCCCAGGTAAGTCGGCCGTCGGAATCGAGGTGCCCAATGCCGACCGCGAGATGGTGCGCCTGGCCGACGTCCTCAACGATCCGCACAGCTCGGTCGATGCGCATCCGATGCTGATTGGCCTGGGCAAAGACATCGAGGGTGACTTTGTCAGCGCCAACCTGGCCAAGATGCCGCACCTGCTGGTGGCCGGGTCCACCGGTTCGGGCAAGTCCAGCTTCGTGAACTCGATGCTGGTCTCGCTGCTGACCCGGGCGACCCCGGAGGAAGTCCGGCTGATTCTCATCGACCCGAAGATGGTCGAGCTCACACCGTACGAGGGCATTCCGCACCTGATCACGCCGATCATCACCGAGCCGAAGAAGGCGGCCGCCGCGTTGGCGTGGCTGGTCGAGGAGATGGAGCAGCGCTACCAGGATATGAAGGCCTCGCGCGTGCGGCACATCAACGACTTCAACGCGAAGGTGCGTTCCGGCGAGATCAGTACGCCGCTGGGTTCACAGCGCGAGTACAAGCCGTACCCGTACATTCTGGCTGTCGTCGACGAGCTCGCCGATTTGATGATGACGGCGCCGCGCGATGTAGAGGACGCCATTGTCCGCATCACGCAGAAGGCGCGTGCGGCCGGTATTCACCTGGTGCTGGCCACGCAGCGCCCGTCGGTCGATGTGGTGACCGGTCTGATCAAGACCAATGTCCCGTCGCGACTGGCGTTCGCCACCAGCTCGTTGACCGACTCGCGGGTCATCCTGGACCAGCCGGGAGCAGAGAAGCTGATCGGTATGGGAGACGGCCTGTTCCTGCCGATGGGGGCGAATAAGCCGGTCCGCATGCAGGGCGCATTCATCACCGATGAGGAGATCAACGCCGTCGTCGAGTTCGCCAAAGAGCAGAGCGAACCGGTCTTCGTCGAGGGTGTCACCGCAGCCAAAGCCGCGGACAAGAAGGATATCGACGCCGATATCGGCAACGACCTCGACGATCTCTTGCAGGCGATCGAACTCGTGGTGTCCAGCCAGTTCGGTTCGACGTCGATGCTGCAGCGCAAGCTGCGTGTCGGCTTCGCCAAAGCGGGCCGCCTGATGGACCTGATGGAAACGCGCGGCGTCGTCGGACCGAGCGAAGGCTCCAAGGCGCGCGAGGTGCTGGTGAAGCCCGAGGACCTGGCCGGACTGATCGCCTCGATCACCGGCGGCGGAGACGATACCGACGACGACTCGGCGCCTTTCTGATCCGCGCCGCCATGCCGTAAGGTTGGCGGCACGATCAGGAGGGGAGTATCCCCCCGACGATGATCTCGTCAATACGATGACGCCAGGGCAGGTGTGCCCATCACACCGGTTCGCGTCGTCCGGGACATCGGTCCGCCCGCAGACTCCGGTTAGCGGGTGGATGGGAGAGACCTCCAGCATCGCTTCATTTGTGTTGCGCGCTGGAGGTTGGCTGCTCGATGGATGTTTCCGTACTTACCTGGGTGATCACCTGTCTGGTGATCGCCGGCCTGTTTGTCTTTGATTTCTTCTCCCACGTGCGGGTACCGCACTCCCCGACGCTCCGCGAATCCGGCTTCTGGTCGGCCGTGTACATCACGTTTGCGTTGATCTTCGGTGGCTTCGTGTGGTGGAAATGGGGCAGTACCTACGGCGGCGAGTACTACGCCGGCTTCGTCACCGAGAAGGCGCTCTCGGTCGACAACCTCTTTGTTTTCGTGATCATCATGACCAAATTCATGGTGCCGCGGATCTATCAGCAAAAGGTGCTGCTGCTCGGCATAGTGATGGCGCTGGTGATGCGCGGTGCGTTCATCGCCGTCGGCGCCGCGGCCATCGCCCGCTACAGCTGGGTCTTCTACCTCTTCGGCCTCTTCCTCATCCTGACCGCCGTGAAGCTGGTCACCGAGAGCGACGAGCCGGTACAACATGAACGCGAACGCGAAGGCCGGATCGAGCGGTTCGCCAAGCGGTTCCTGCGCACCACCGACACCTACGACGGCGATAAGTTGTTCACCCTGGAGAACGGCAAGCGCGTGGCGACACCGCTGCTGGTGGTGCTGATTGTCATCGGGTTCACCGACGTGCTGTTCGCGCTTGACTCGATTCCGGCGATCTACGGCCTCACCCAGGAGCCGTATCTGGTGTTCGCGGCCAATGCCTTCGCCCTGATGGGGCTGCGACAGCTGTACTTCCTACTCGGCGGCCTGCTGGACAAGCTCATCTACCTGTCGTACGGACTCTCGCTGATCCTGGCCTTCATCGGCGTGAAGCTGGTACTGCACGCCCTGCACGAGAACACGCTGAACTTCATTAACGGCGGTGAGCATGTGCCGGTGCCGGAAATCTCTACCGCGCTCAGTTTGAGCGTGATCGGCGTGACGCTAGTGGTGACCACCGTGGCGAGTCTCCTGGTCAGCCGGCGAAGGGCCCGTACACGTTCGTCCACTCTTTGACGGTGGTGGCGTCGATGGCTCCGACGAGGGCAAATGGATCGTGGGAGAGCAATTCTGCGGCGGCCCGCTCGTCGTCGGCGTGCACCATCAACAGCGCCCCGCTGCCGTCGCTGTAGGGGCCGACCAACAAGATTCGGCCGACCGCGTGGCCGTCGCCGAGCCACCGGCGATGGGCCGGACGATGCTCATCGCGCAGGGTCGCGCGGTCGGGATGATAGGTGTACTCGACGGCATAGTTCGGCATGCACCTGACCCTAGTGGGCAGGGTCAGAGTACGACCAGCATGCGGGTGTTACCCAGCGTGTTCGGCTTGACGTAGCTCAGGTCGAGGAATTCGGCGACACCCGTGTCGTAGGAACGGCACATCTGCTCGTACACCTCGTGGGAGACCGGCGTGCCTTCGATCTCGACGAAACCGTGTCTGCCGAAGAACCCCACCTCGAAGGTGAGCACGAAGACGCGATGCAGTTCCAGTTCGCGCGCCACATCGAGCAAATGCGCAACGATCCGATGCCCGATGCCGCGACCGCCGGCCGCCGGGTCGACGGCCACGGTGCGCACCTCACCGAGGTCGGCCCACATCACGTGTAAGGCGCCGCACCCGAGCAGCGTGTCGTTGCCCTCGGCGACCCAGAACTCCTGCACAGATTCGTACAGGGTGACCAGATTCTTGCCGAGCAGGATTTTGCCAGCGTAAATGTCGATGAGTTCCTTGATACGCGGCACATCGGAGGTCCGCGCGCGCCGGATGACGACGTCGTCGGGTTGAGGGGGGATGGGAGCCTGCGGTGCAGCGGACATAGCTGTAGACAATAGACCCGCCCTGTGCAGTGCCCCGGAGGTGCGGGCCGTTACTGTGGTCAGGTGACCGAGCCCCGCCCTTCCGTGCAGACACCGTCGGCGGTGTCCGCGTGGAACATCGCGAATGGGCTGACCGTCTTCCGGATCATTCTGGTGCCGATCTTTGTCGTCGTGCTGTTTATCGACGACGGGAACTCGACGCCGTGGCGGATCGCGGCCTTCGTCATCTTCGCCGTCGCGGCGATCACCGATCAGCTCGACGGGCGGATCGCCCGGTCCCGGGGGCTGGTGACCGACTTCGGCAAGCTCGCCGATCCGATCGCCGACAAACTGTTGATCGGGGCGGCGCTGGTCGGACTCTCCGTTCTGGGCGTGATTCCGTGGTGGATTACCTCGGTGATCCTGGTTCGCGAGATCGGCGTGACCCTGCTGCGCTTCTGGGTGGTCCGGCACGGGGTGATCGCCGCGAGCCAAGGAGGAAAGCTCAAGACGCTGCTGCAGTCGATCGCGATCGGATTGTTGGTGCTGCCGTTGCCCGGCCCGGTCTTTACCGGGGCGATGTGGCTGCTCTACGCCGCGGTGGTGGTGACCGTGGTGACTGGGCTGGACTACGTGTGGCGCGCGCTGGTGTTGCGACGCTCGGCGCGAGCGTGAGCATTCAGGTTCGGCTAATGTGGAATCCTGACCCGCAATGCGAGGACGAAGGAGTGGTCGTTGGCAGTGCTGCTGCGTGAGGCGCTCGGTGACGAGTTGCGCCGACTACGGACCGATCAGGGACGCACCCTGCGTGAGGTCTCGACCTCGGCGCGAGTGTCGTTGGGCTACCTGTCCGAAGTCGAACGCGGACAGAAAGAAGCTTCCAGCGAACTCCTCGCGGCAATCTGCAGCGCCCTCGAGGTGCCGGTCGGGGTGGTGTTGACTCGGGTCGGCGCCGTCATGACCCCGGCGATGGTCGAGATCCCGATGGTGATCGGTGCTGCGGGTACGCCGGGCGGATCCCTCGCCGCAGCCTGAGCCGCGCGGTACAGTTTTTTCAACCTCGACCAGCCAGACATAAGGGAGATATCGGAACGATGGCGAATCCGTTCGTGAAGCTGTGGCGCTATTTCACCGCCTGGAGCAATGACACGATTGACCAGAAGGCTGATCCGCGAATCCAGATCGAGCAGGCCATCGGCGATGCGCAGCGTCAGCATGAGGCGCTCTCCAAGCAGGCCGCCGCGGTGATCGGCAATCAGCGCCAGGTCGAGATGCGACTGAACCGGCAGCTGGAGAAGATCGAGCAGTTGCAGGCGAATGTTCGGCAGGCGTTGACCTTGGCCGACCAGGCCGCTGCCGCCGGTGATACCCGCAAGGTCACCGACTACACCAACGCCGCCGAGTCCTTCGCCGCGCAGTTGGTGACCGCCGAGCAGAGCGTCGAAGACCTCAAGGTGCTGCACGACCAGTCGCTGACTGCGGCCGGGTCGGCCAAACAGGCGGTCGAGCGCAACGCCGTCGTCCTGAAGGGCAAGCTCGACGAGCGCACGAAGCTGCTCGGTCAGCTGGAGCAGGCCAAGATGCAGGAGCAGGTCAGTGCCTCGCTGAACCAGATGAGCGAGCTGACCGCGCCAGGCAATACCCCGAACCTGGATCAGGTGCGCGAGCGTATTGAACGCCGCTACGCCAACGCCCTCGGGTCAGCCGAGCTAGCCCAGGATTCGGTCGCCGGCCGGATGATGGAGGTTGAGCAGGCCAGCGTGCAGATGGCCGGGCACGCCCGCCTCGAAGCGATCCGCGCCAGTATGGGCATTGAGGCACCGAAGGTGCAGGCACAGGTCGAATCCGGGGATACCGGTCCCGGGACGCAGGCGGGCAACTGACCCGTATCGCCCTGGTGGCCGGGTCGGACGCCGGTCACGCCCTCACTGCCCTCGGGCTGGCCCAGACCCTTGTGGCGGCCGGTGACGAGACGGTCGTCTACACCGGTCTGCGCTGGGTGCAGGCCGCGCAGCGGCGCGGCCTGGTGGTCGCCGATCTGCCCGGTCTGGCCGCCCGGGACGACGACGACGATTCCGACGCCGGAGCCAAACTGAGCACCCGCGCGGCGCGCATGGCACGCGAGCTCGCCCCCGAACTCGCGCTCGGCGGATACGACCTGGTAATCAGCGATGCGATCACCCTGGCGGGCGGCTGGGCGGCCGAACTCTGCGGTGTGCCGTGGATCGAATTGTCTTCGCATCCCCTCTACGAACAGTCCCGCGGGCTGCCGCCGATCGGAGCGGGATTGGCCGTGGGCACCGGTGTCCGGGGGCGACTGCGCGATCATCTCCTGCGTGCGGTGAGTGCGCCGGCGTTGGCGCGCGGCCGGGCGC
>NZ_JBAQWU010000329.1:0-18268 GCF_049299075.1 Gordonia sp. (in: high G+C Gram-positive bacteria) | reverse complement strand
TTCGGCGTGCCAGTCGTCTTCGGTGGCCGGCACCATACCTGGCTCCTCGCCGTGGATGGTGACGCCCTGCTGCTGCAGCGCAGACACAATCGACCCCAGCGCCTCCTCGGCGATCTGCCGGTCGATCAAGACAGTCTCCACCGTGTTGCACACGCTGGGGCGGCGGGTCTTCGCGTTCACGATCACCCGGGTCGCGGTGTCGACGTCGGCGGCCGAGTGAACGTAGATGTGACAGTTGCCGGTACCGGTCTCGATGGTCGGGACCTTCGCGTTCGCCACGACGGTAGCGATCAGGCCGGCGCCCCCGCGCGGGATCACCACATCGACCAGTCCGCGGGCGGCGATCAGCGCGGTGACACTGGAGCGATCCTCGCTCGGCAGGAGCGCCACCGCATCGGGGTTGATCTTGTGGTCGGTCAGCACCTGGCGGAGCACCTCAACCAGGGCGGCGTTCGAGCTGGCGGCCGACGACGATCCACGCAGCAGCACCGCATTACCGGACTTGAATGAGATACCGAAACCGTCGACGGTCACGTTGGGCCGCGCCTCGTAGACGAAGCCGACCACCCCGAGCGGCACCCGCACCTGACGCAGTTCCAGTCCGTTCGGCAGCGTCTTACCCTGCACGATCACCCCGATTGGATCGGGCAGCGCCGCCACCTGACGCAACCCGCCGGTGATACCGGCGACCCGCCCGGCGTCCAGGCGCAGCCGGTCGATCAGCGAGGCTTCGGTGCTGGCAGCTTCGGCACGGGCGACATCCTCGGCGTTCGCGGTGAGGATCTGATCGGCGGCCGCGTCGATCGCGTCGGCCGCCGCGAGCAACACCTCGTTCTTCTCCGCGGCAGTCAGCATTGCGAGGGCACGGGACGCCTTCTGAGCACCTCGGGCCTGTTCGAGCACCCGCTCTTCGACGGAGACGGCAGCGGTGTGCGCAGTGTCGGCAGTCATGGTGTCCAGATTAGCCGCCACCATCCGGGCCGCATCAGTGCCACAATGCACACATGAAGAAAACGGGTAAATGGCTCACCTTCAGCGGTCTGGCGCTAGGTATCCTCGCCGTCATCGTCGGCGTGGTCCTCTTGGTGCTCGGCCTGCAGAAGCTCGCCGACGTCGAGCGCGACGCCGTCGCGATCAACCGCGCGGGCGAGGTGGCTGGCGAGTTCACCCGCGACTACCCGGCGCGGGCTGGCGACGTCGTCGTCATCTACGCCAACAATCGGCCTGCGGCCTTGGCGGCGAGTTGCGAAGTCCGCGGCGGCCCCGCACCGGCGGAACCGGGCCCCGCGCAAATGGACAACTTCGAGATCACCTTCAATGGCTCCACCGTTGTGCCAGTCACCGCGTTCCGCTTCGCCCAGTCCGGCGACTACGTCCTGGTGTGCCAGGGACCAGGGATGGTCGCCGGTGCACCCATTTCCACCTCGGCCTTCATGCAGGCCGGCTTCGGTGGGCTACTCGCGGTGTTCGGCGGCATGCTGGGCGGACTGCTGTTCATCGTCGGCGTGGTCCTATGGATCGTCGGCAGCAACAAGGAGAAGAACGCCGCGACCACCCGGGCGTACGGCGGGCAGCCCTACGGTGGACAGCCGTACGGTGGTCAGCCTTTCAGCAACCAGCCGTTCCCGGGCCAGCCCTACCCCGGCCAGGCGTATCCCGGCCAGCCATATCCCGGCCAGGCATATCCCGGCCAGGCGTACCCGGCGCCGGACCAGCAACAGCCACCCACGTACGGACAGCAGAACGACGGTGCGCAGCCGGACCAACCGACGACGCTCAACCAACCGGTTCCCGGCGAGCCGTACACCGTCGGGCAGTCAGCACCGGGAGGCTTGGCGCCGGACACCGTCGTGCATCCGCCAATCCCGGACGCCGCGGGTTCGGAATGGTCAGCCGCCCCCGACCCCATCCCCGATGCCGCTGCCCCGGATTCCGCCGGATCAAGCGTGGACTCTCCCGGCGCACCGAACCCGGGCACCGACGATCTGGGGTTAGGCACCTCGAAGCCCTAGCGGCGCCGTCGACCGCCGCTCGATTCAACAGTCGGCGAGCGCACGGGTCAGCACCACGCGGGAATCCTCGTCGATCCGCAGCCGGTAGGCCGCGGACACAGTGACAAACGCAACCGAGTACTGGCACCAGAAGCCCTCCAGCTCCGGCATCCAGGCGCCCGGCCCACCATCAGACTTGGCCTGATTGCTGGGACCGTCGACGGCGATCAGGTTGGCCGGATCGTTGGCGAAAGCGATGCGCCTGACCGCGGGCCAGTCGGCCGCACCCATGTCCCAGGCATAGGCCAGCGGCACGATGTGGTCGATCTGGACCGCCGCTGACTCCCGGCCCCGTACGAACACCACCTCCCTGCCCGTGTACGGACTTCGGAATCGCCCGGCCGCGACGGCGACCGAACACGTTTGGGCGGCAATCGATTTCGATACGGCCAGGTCGCGCGCCAGGATGTCGTTGCGCGTATCGCAGGAATTGCCCGAACCACCGACCCCTGCCTGGTCCGTCCACGCCGGACCGAAGGCCTCCCGCCGGTATGGGGGGCCGTGCGCTAGGCGCTGGTCCACCACTTCAAGGTGAGCCAGCGCGACGCGGGCCGCGGCCACTCGGTCCGGGTCGAGGCGGGGCAGTTCGGGCGACGACGGCCAGCCCAGCCCGGCCGCCACGATCGTCGCCGTCACGGTGAATCCGGACAGCACGGTCCAGTGCTGGCCAGTGAGGCGCACGTATTCGCCCGACCGTGTCCGCCTGGACATCGACGACCGGTGCTCGAGTAACCGCCGTTCGACCAACCGCCGCAGTCTCGATGCCATCACGTCTCCCCATGGTTTAGACGCACAGCAGCCGTGCACGGTTCCATCGGACGGTCTCCGGAGCTCCGCCGGGCCACCGTCGCGGGTGTTGTTCCCGCCTCCGGCCCGGTTCAGAACCGTGCCGCGTTCAGAACGGTGGTGGGCCGTCGCTTTTGGCGGCGCGGTTGCGGGCGGTGCGGAGTCGTTGGCGGGCGGCGCGGCGCCACGCGTGTTTGTCGGCGGTGGCCGCGCGTAGGCCGTCGCCGGCGCAGTGTGCAGTGTGCCCGCGGTCCCAGTCGGGCCGGGCGTAGGTATCTGACGCGGCGCGGGTGTCCGGTGGGGCGTGGGTGTGGTGCAGGCAGGTCAGTTGAGCCAGTTGCGGGAAGAGCCATTGGTTCGCTGCGGGGGTGTCGACGGTGATGCCGTGGGCGGTGGTGGTGGAGGTCCACACCGTCCCGGCGTCATCGATCCACTGCTCGTCGATCCAGCCCGCGGAGGTGGCCGATGCCCCTAGGAATGTTTTCAACTGATGATGCATCACGCATTTGGGGCTGATGTTGCACAGGCAGGTCGGGCCACCCGAGGCCGGACAGATGTGGTCATATTCTTCGACGTGGTCGAGTTCGCAGGACCAGGCGGGGCGTTCACATCCGGGGACGGTGCACGTCCCGAACAGGCCGCGGACCAGGGCCTCGAGGGCAGCGGTCGGCCGGTACGGGTCGGCGGGTCGGCTGGTGTGAACGATCAGCATCGGCCCGACGGCTTCATCATCGGTGTCGGGGGTGGCGGTGGTGTCGGTGGCGGGGGTGGTGAAGGTGCCGAGGTCGAGGTCGCGGACGATCGCGTCGGGGCGGGCGGCGATGTCGCGGAGGTGTTCGGCGCTGATCGGGCCGGCGCCGTCGAGGTAGGCGGGGTGGTCGTCGGCGCCTGTGAGGGTGGATTTTTGGCAGACTGCGTGCACGATGATCCGGGCTTGGCGTTGGGAGATCGCTTCGGTGGTCAGGGTGGCGGTACAGGTCGTTGTGTCCGGGCAGTCGCAGGTGAACGGCAACTGCCGTAGCTGGGCGATGGCATAGTCTGACCGGCGTTGCCCGAGGGTGCGCGGGTCGTTGCCGCAGCAACCGGCGACCGCGGCATTGACTGCTTGGAGTGCCAGGACGGTTTCTTCGGCGCTAGCGGTGATGTTCAACCCACCCAGACCGTCGGGGTAGTCCCGTTGGGACACGTTCTTACGGCGCCGGGCTTTCTCGGCTTTACGGCGGACCGCGTCACGGTCGTGTCGGTCGACGATCCGGTCGGCGATCTTCTCGACCCGCTTCTGCGAAATGTGTCCGGCCGCGGCCAACCTGGCGGCCAGGTCGGTATCGACCGCGTCGATCAATGCCCGTTCGTCGACCACATCGGTACGGGCCACGACCGCACTGAACATGTCCGCCGAAATTGTGCCGTCCCGTAACAACACGGCGGTCTGCGGGAGCCGCTCGGACATGGCGACCGCCTCCCCGACGAGCCGGGTGGCGGCCGCGTTCGGGATCGCGAATACGATCGCCACCTCGGTCACCGCCAGCGTGTACGGGTCGAACACGTCGCGTTGGTCTTGCCCGGCGCACACCGCATCGTGCAGATCAGCCAGGGCGATGTCGATGAACTCCGAAATCCCGGTCAACTGCGCCCACTGCAAATACCCGCGGCCGCGGTGCGCGGCGCGGGCGTAGGCCAGCCAGCCCCGACACTCGGCCCGGTCGCCGGCGCCCCGGGCCGGAGCGACCATGCCCGCCGGGGTGAAATCGACCTCCCGCCAGCCCGGCGCCACCGGACCACTACCGGCCTGGCCACTACCGTCCTGACCGCCACCGTCCTGGCCACTACCGTCCTGGCTGGCCTCGCGCTGGTCGGCATCGATCTGATGGTTGGGGGTGTGGTGGGTGGTCATGTCGTTCACCTCCTTCGCCGTGGTCAATGTTCGAGTGTTCTATGTCCTATGTTACGTACACACTTCGGTGTGTGCAAGGACTGCTTTCTGTTGTCTGATTTGACTATATGTGCTGGGTACGACAGTTGTGTGTGAGAATTTCGGGGCCGGTGGATGCTGCGGATCGGGGCGGTCGTCGCGGCGTTTGGGGCACCTTTTGAGTCCGAGTGTTCGAATCGTTCGCGGGTGGTTTCGACACGAGCCTCGCCCTAGCGGGATCGCCTCGGCGCAACCATCGGATATGGAGCGGCGCAGCCAGCGAAGAGGGACGGCGCGGGACGTTCGGTCAGCGCGGCGGGGCGGCAGCGGAGCGGGCATGGGCCGGCAGCGGGAACTTTTCGGCGGCGTCGAGTCTCTGACCTGATGACACCGACGGAACTGACCGACCCCGAACTGAGGAATGACAGACATGCGCAAACTTCTTGCGACCACCACGATGACCGCCGCGGCCGCAGTGGCTCTGATCTCCTTGCCCATCGGGACGGGGACCGCATCTGCTGCGCCGACGATGGCGGAGGACTACCGGATCGCCGCAGCACTGGTCAGCGGCTACTGGCAACAGCAGGCACCCAAGTTGTACGGGGAGCGGTACGTCGCTCCGACCAACCGCGGAATCATCGACCCTGGCACCGAAACCGGTTGCGGCGCCATGCCGAAGCAGAATGCCGCGTACTGCCCAAAGGACCATTCGGTCCAGTTCGGCCGGGACTACATGGAACTGGCAGACTCGATTGGCGACGTCGTCGTTTACGACGTTGTCGCGCACGAGTGGGCCCACGCGGTCTTGCGGCAGCAGCCGGACCGCGTCGTCGAACGCCCGCAAGAACTGCAGGCCGAATGCCTGGCTGGCGGTGCACTGGGTGACCTGAAGCGGTCCGGGCACCTGATCGTCGAGGACGGCGACGACGCCGAGTTCGCCGCACTCTTCCGGTACACCCACGCCCCCGGGGATAAGCACGGCACAGCCAAAGAGCAGGCCACTGCGTTCATGGCGGGCTGGAAGAGCGGCCCGCGCGCCTGCTTCACCCGTTGACCCCGTTAAGGTTGCCGCACAGAGAACGACGCGGAAGCCGGTGCGAATCCGGCGCGGTCGCGCCACTGTGAGGCCCGGTGATCGCCGGAGCCGAGTCAGACCCGTGAGTTCTCACACCACCGTCAACGCCGGGCGCGCCATCCGGCAGGGAGTAGGCCTCATGCACGCGACACAATCCGGCCCCAGAATCATGCTGCTGTCCACCTCGGACACCGATCTGCGGACCGCCGCCACATGCGGCGTCGACTATCGCGTGGCGAATCCGTCGCGATTGCTGCTCGACGAGATTCCCGAGTTGATCGCCGACGCGGACCTGGTGGTGGTGCGGCTCCTTGGCGGCCGGCGCGCGTGGGAAGCGGGCCTGGATGCGGTACTCGCCGGATCGGCCCCCGTCGTCGTGCTATCGGGTGAGCTCAACCCCGACCCGGATCTGATGTCGCTTTCGACGGTCCCGGCCGGAGTCGCCGCCCAGGTGCACGGCTACTTCGCAGCCGGGGGCCGGGTGAACACCGAGCAGGCCTACAACTTCTTGTCCGATACGGTGCTGCTTACCGGTCTCGGCTTCGAACCGCCCGTGCAGGCGCCGAACTGGGGCGTCTTGGAGCGCAGCGATGGGGCCGACGGGGATCCGCCGGTGACCACGCCACTCCGGGTCGGGGTGCTCTACTACCGCGCCCAGCACCTGGCCGGAAACACCGAGTACATCGACGCGCTCTGCGGAGCGCTCGAGCACGCTGGGGCGCGCGCCGAGGGGATCTACTGCGCTTCACTGCGCGCGGCTCCCGACGACCTGATCGAGCATCTCGGCACCTTTGACACGCTGATCGTCACCGTGCTGGCCGCTGGTGGAACGACCCCGGCTGCCGCGAGCGCCGGCGGTGACGACGAAGCGTGGAATGTGGAACGCCTTGCTGCCCTTGATATTCCGATCCTGCAGGGACTCTGCCTGACGTCGTCGCGCGACGACTGGGCCGCCAGTGACGACGGCATGTCACCGCTGGATGTCGCGAGCCAGGTGGCCGTGCCCGAGTTTGACGGCCGGATCATCACCGTCCCGTTCTCGTTCAAGGAGTTCGACGAGAACGGACTCCCGTACTACGCGCCGGACGCCGAGCGGTGCTCCCGGGTGGCCGGGATCGCCATCGCGCACGCCCGTTTACGGCACCTTCCGGTGGCAGAGAAAAAGGTTGCACTGCTGCTGTCGGCGTACCCGACCAAGCACGCCCGCATCGGCAATGCCGTCGGCCTGGACACGCCGCGCTCGGTAGTCCACCTGCTGCGCGCACTCGACGCTGCGGGCTACCAACTCGGAGACGGGCAGATCCCCGGACTGGGCGCGACGCCGGACGACGATGATCCCGACGCGCTCATGCACGCGCTGATCGACGCGGGCGGGCAGGACGCGGACTGGCTGACCGAAGAATCGTTGGCGGCCAACCCTATCCGGGTCAGTGCGGCCGATTACACCGACTGGTTCGAACGGTTGCCCGAGGGGCTGCGCTCGGCGGTTGTCGAGCACTGGGGCCCGCCGCCCGGGGAACTTTTTGTGGACCGATCGACAGACTCGGCCGGCGAGATCGTCATCGCCGCTATGACCTTCGGCAATGTGGTGCTGCTCGTGCAGCCGCCGCGCGGATTCGGGGAGAATCCGGTGGCGATCTATCACGATCCGGACCTGCCGCCGAGCCACCACTATCTGGCCAGCTACCGCTGGCTGGCCTCACGCACGGGGGTGGACGGCTGGGGCTTCGGCGCGGACGCGGTGGTGCACGTAGGCAAGCACGGGAATCTGGAATGGTTGCCCGGAAAAATGCTCGGTATGTCCGCGGACTGCGGCACCGACGCCGCGCTCGGCAATCTCCCCCTGATCTACCCGTTCTTGGTCAACGATCCGGGCGAGGGCACCCAGGCCAAGCGGCGGGCGCACGCCGTCCTCGTGGACCACTTGATCCCGCCGATGGCCCGCGCCGAAAGCTACGGCGACATCAACAGACTCGAGCAGTTGCTCGACGAACACGCCAATATTTCCGCGCTGGACCCGGCCAAGCTCCCGGCTATCCGCCAGCAGATCTGGACGCTGCTCACCGCGGCCAAGATGGACCAGGATCTCGGTCTGGCCGACCGCCCGGAAGAAGACGTCTTCGACGACATGCTGCTGCACGTCGACGGCTGGCTTTGCGAGATCAAGGACGCGGCAATTCGCGACGGTCTGCACGTGCTGGGACAGGCGCCCGACGCCGAGATGGAAATCGACCTGGTGCTGGCCATGCTTCGAGCACGACAACTTTGGGGTGGCAGCCAGACGCTGCCTGGTTTGCGCGAGGCGCTCGGACTCAACGAAGAGTCCACCGATCGTCGCGAGGTGGACCGGGTCGAGGCGATAGCCCGGGAACTGGTGATGGCCTGCTCGGCGTCCGACTGGTCGACCGAGGCTATTTCGGTGGCGGCGCGGGGACATCAGCAGGCGGTCGGCGACATTCTGCGGTTCGCCGGAACCGAGGTGGTGCCGCGGCTTCGCGCGACATCCTGCGAGATCGATCGGGTACTCCACGCACTGAACGGCGGGTTCATTCCGGCCGGTCCGAGTGGCTCGCCGCTGCGCGGACTGATCAATGTGCTGCCTACCGGACGCAACTTCTACTCGGTCGACCCCAAGGCCGTACCGAGTCAGCTCGCCGCTGAGACCGGCCGCGCCCTGGCTGACTCCCTGGTGGAGCGGTACCTCGCCGATCACGGTGAGTACCCGAAATCGGTCGGTCTCTCGGTGTGGGGGACCAGCGCCATGCGGACGTCCGGCGACGACGTCGGCGAAGTACTGGCGCTCCTGGGCGTGACGCCCGTCTGGGACGAGGCCTCCCGTCGCGTCACCGGCCTGGACCTGATTCCGCTCGCCGAACTCGGCCGGCCCCGGATCGACGTGACCATCCGCATCTCCGGCTTCTTCCGGGATGCCTTCGCCCACGTGGTGACCATGCTCGACGACGCGGTCACCCTGGCGGCCGGTGCCGAGGAGCCCGACGAGCAGAACTATGTCGCGGCACATGCCCGCGCCGCGATTGCCGAGCATGGGGACCACCGGCGGGCCACCGCCCGCGTCTTCGGTTCGCGGCCGGGCACCTACGGCGCCGGACTGCTGCAGCTGATTGATTCCAAGCAGTGGCGCAGTGACGAAGACTTGGCCGCGGTCTACACCGAATGGGGCGGCTACGCCTACGGCCGGGACCTGAACGGGGTGGCCGCAGTCGACGATATGCGGGCCGCCTACCGCCGGATCGCGGTCGCGGCGAAGAACACCGACACCCGCGAGCACGACATCGCCGACTCCGACGACTATTTCCAGTTCCACGGCGGCATGGTGGCCACCGTGCGCGCACTGACCGGGGAGAACCCGGAAGCGTACATCGGTGACTCGACCCGCCCCGACACCGTCCGCACGCGCACGCTGAGCGAGGAGACCGCCCGTGTTTTCCGGGCGCGCGTGGTGAATCCGCGCTGGCTGGCGGCCATGCGCAAGCACGGATACAAGGGCGCCTTCGAGATGGCAGCCACCGTCGACTACCTCTTCGGCTACGACGCGACCACCGACGTCGTCGCCGACTGGATGTACGAGAAGCTCACTGAGGAGTACGTGCTCGATGAGACCAACCGGGAGTTCCTGGAACAGTCCAACCCGTGGGCGCTGCACGGCATCACCGAGCGGCTACTCGAAGCCGCCGAACGACAATTGTGGCATTCCCCGCCGGCCGAACTCCTCGATCAGCTCCGCAGCGTCTACTTGGCCGCCGAAGGCGAGATCGAGGGACGACGGGAGGAATAGCCGCAGCGTGAGCGACGCCTCGCCACCCGCCAGGTCGATTCGGGAGCAAAATCACGCTGTCGATCGTTGAACAGGTAACAACGCCTCGCATCGACGCGAGCCGCGTGGGAAGGTCGAAATATGAAGCGCTGGGTGTTCCTCGGATATCTCGTGGTGGAGATCGCCGCATTCTGGGTGATGGTGCACTTCCTCGGCTGGGGCTGGGCAATCCTCATCACCGTGGCCGCGGCTGCGGTCGGCTTCGCGGTGCTCGGTCGGCGGGCCCGGGAGATCTTCACTCGTTCAACGCGCCCGGCGTCCACGCTGAGCACCGCGCCGACGCGGCGAGACAATCTCGATACCGGTCCGCTGGGAACGGTGAGCGACTCGGCGCTATTCGCCGGCGCCACGGCACTGACCATCCTGCCCGGCATCGTCTCCACGGTCGGCGGCCTCCTTCTCTTGGCCCCGCCCGTGCGCAACCGGCTCCGGCCGGTGGTCGCCGCCAAAGCGGCGCAGCGGGCGACCCTGGTTGCCGAACGTGTCACCCTGATCGGCACCGGCCCGAGGGCCAACGTTTATGGCACCAACGTTTATGGCACCACCGTTGACGGCAGCGTGGTCGATTCCACTGTCGTAGCGTCGACCATCGTCGACATCACCGCCCGTAACGCCGACGGTTCCATCCGCCTGGACCAGGACGAACTGCCTCCAGTGTCGGACAGCGGACGGCCGGGGGCCGGCGGTCACTGACACCTCCATTCAGGCGCGCGGCGGTCTCTGAGACACTGTCAGAGTGACTACGCAGCTCCTGCTCGGCGGCCTCGTTTACTCGTCGCCCGCGGTCCCTGATGCCACGGCTCTGGCCATCACCGACGGCATCGTCGTGTGGGTCGGCAGCGACGATGTCGGTCGCGCCCTGCATCCCGAGGCGGAGGTGATCGATTTGCAGGGCCGTTTCGTCAGCCCGGCCTTCGTCGATTCGCACGTGCACCTCACCGACACCGGTCTGGCCCTCGGCGGCCTGGACCTGTCGCGCACCACCAGCCGTACCGAGTGTCTTCGGGAACTGGCGGCGTTTCTGGCGGCTGCCCCTTCGACAAGCTCAGGTAGCGGCGGGGAACAGAGCTCAGGGAGCGGCGGGGACGACGACGTCATCTGGGGATTCGGCTGGGACGCTTCGGCCTGGGTGAATGCCGGACCGGGGGAAGACCAGGCCCCCTCGACCGCCGACCTCGACGCCGTCGCCGGACCGCGCCCGGTGTATCTGACCCGCATCGACGAGCATTCGGCCGCGGCCTCCTCTGCGCTGCGCGCGCGGGTCGAGAGCCTGGCCAGCGAGGCCGGGTACGACGAGCAGGCCCCGCTGATCGCCGAAGCACACCATCGGGTGCGGGCGGCCGCCCGCGCTTTGATCAGCCCGGCCGGACGCCGCCGGGCCCAGCTGCGTGCGCTCGACCACGCTGCCGCCCACGGTGTCGTCGCCGTCCACGAGAACGGCGGCCCAGACATCAGCGGCCTCGACGACTTCGCCTCGATCGCCGAGCTTGACCATCCGGTGCAGGTGCGCCGGTACTGGGGGCAATGCGTCGCCAGCGCTGACGAAGCCCGCGCCGTGGTGGCCGAGACCGGCGCGGACGCCATCGGCGGTGATCTGTTTGTTGATGGTGCCCTCGGCTCGCACACCGCACTGCTGTCGGCGCCATACACCGACGATCCGGCCACCCGCGGGGTCAGCTATCTGACGCTCGACCAAGTGCGCGCCCACCTGCGGGCGACCACCGAGGCGGGGATCCAAGCCGGCTTTCACGTGATCGGAGACGAGGCCGCCGCCATGGTGGCCACCGCGATGGCCGAGATTGCCGATGATCTCGGCACCCCGGCTCTGGCCCGATGCGCGCACCGGCTGGAGCACGCCGAGATGGTGACCCCCGAGCAGGCTGAGCTCTTTGCCCGCTGCGGAGTGGTGGCCAGCATGCAGCCGTTGTTCGACGCGGCTTGGGGTGGTCCCGGACAGTTGTACGAGCAGCGGCTGGGGGAGCGCGGCACAACACTCAACAACTTTGCTGCGCTGTCGAAAGCCGGTGTGGGCCTTGCCTTTTCCTCGGACGCGCCGGTCTGTCCTATCGACCCGTGGGCGACAGTGCGCGCTGCTGCGCACCACCACAATCCGACGAGCGCAATCTCGCCGCGCGCGGCTTTCGCCGCAGTGACGCGGGGCGGTTGGCGAGCCGGCGGCATGAACGACGGGCTCATCGGGACCCTAGTGCCCGGCGCCCCGGCGCACTATGCCGTCTGGGAAACCGAAGACCTCGTCGTCGCACCCTCGCATCAGGGAGTACAGCGGTGGTCCACCGATCCGCGTTCGCGGGTGCCCGCGCTGCCCGACGTGGCGCCCGGTACTCGACTCCCGCAGTGTGTAGTGACCGCCTACGCCGGTGAAGTGATCTACTCGCGAGACGCCCGGTGACCGAGGACGTCGCTGATCCAGCACCGTCGGGAAGTCGACTTTCGGCGTCGAGGATTACTGAGCGGCAGCGCTTCTGGATCCGGCTCGCCGCGGCCCTGCTGGCCGGTGTCGCGATGTACTTGGCGTTCCCGCCGCTGGGTCTGTGGCTGCTCACCCCGATCGCCCTCGGCGCGATGTACGCCTGTCTGACGCTCGGGCAACCGAGCACCCGCACCGGATCGCTGACCGGGTTCGTCTTCGGGCTGGGCCTGTTTGTGCCGCTGCTGCGCTGGACTGGCGTGTTTGTCGGCGCCTTCCCATGGTTAGCGCTGTCCGTTGTCTCGGCGCTCTACCTGGCGCTATTCGGCGCTCTTGCCGCTTACACGTGTCGCGGGCCGCGGACGTCCACCGCGGGCGCCGCGCCGTTGTGGTTCGCGCCGTTGTGGTTCGCGCTGCTCTGGACCGCCATCGAGTGGCTCCGGTCATCGTTCCCGTTTGGCGGGTTCCCGTGGGGCGCCACTGCCTTCAGCCAGAATCAGGGCTTCTTCCTCCCGTTCGCGCGCTGGTTCGGGGTGCCCGGGATCGGTTTCCTCGTCGCCCTGACCGGTGCCGGAGTGGCCGCGCTGATCGTCGCCGTCGTCCAGCGCAGCCTGGCGGCGTCAGCGGCTGACACGCCCCGGCGGCCAGCGAGAACGCCGATGGCGGTCGCGGCCGTGTGCGCGGTGCTGCCGATCGTGCTGGCCGGGATCGCACTGGGTACCTCGCCGTCGCCGACCGGCGGCGACACCATTCGCATCGCGGCCATCCAAGGGAATGTGCCGCGCCTTGGTCTGGACTTCAACGCCCAGCGGCGTGCGGTGCTCGACAATCACGTTCGCGAGACGATAGCGCTTGGACAAGACGTTGCTGCCGGACTCCGGCCGAAGCCGGACCTGATCGTGTGGCCGGAGAATGCCTCGGACATATCACCGCTAGACAATCCGGATGCAGCGCGGCTGATCGCTGGCGCCGTCAACGCGGTCGGCGTGCCGATCGTCTTGGGCACCGTGCTGCAATCGGCCGACGGCCCCAGCAATGCGGTGCTGGTCTGGGAAACGCAGGGCGCCTTCGCGGCACCCGAGCCGACCGGCCGCTACGACAAGCACATCATCCAACCGTTCGGCGAATACCTGCCGTGGCGCAGTTTCTTCACGCTCTTCTCCTCGTATGCGGAGCAGGCAGGCAATTTTCAGGCCGGAACCGGTCCGGCCGTGGTCACCGTGCCGACGGACCGCGGTGCCGTCGTGCTGGGTGTCTCCACCTGCTGGGAGGTAGCGTTCGACCGATCACCGCGACAGGCGGTGAAGGATGGCGGACAACTCCTCTTTGTGCCCACCAACAACGCCACGTTCGGGAAGACCCACATGAGTTACCAGCAGTTGGCGATGTCGCAGGTTCGGGCGGTGGAGACCGGTCGCAGCGTCGCCGTGGCCGCAACCAGTGGAATCAGCGCGCTGATCGCCCCGGATGGTCGAGTTTTGACCAGCAGTGAGATCTTCGTCCCGGCCATTCTGGAGGCCCAGCTGCCACTGCGGACCGGACAGACGCTCGCCGTCCGGCTGGGACCGTGGCCGCAGCTGCTCGCCGTGCTCGCCGCGCTGGCGATATTTTTGTTCACGCTGGCGCGGCGTACTAGGTTCTATACGTTGTCGCGCAGCGCAATCCCGCTAGACAGCAGTGAAGATCAACCGAGCAGTGAAGATCAACCGAGCAGTGACGGACAAGGAGGTCGCCATGACCGGGAGTGAGCAGGGCGCCGACCAGGTGGTCGGCATCCAAGGCGCCGGTGGGCTGGTCGTGATCCCGACCTTTAACGAGCGTGAGAATCTGCCGATCATCGTCGGGCGCCTGCTCGACGCGCTGCCCGACATCCACGTGCTGGTGGTCGATGATTCCAGCCCGGACGGCACCGGCGATATCGCTGAAGAGCTTTCCACGAGTGACGCACTGCAGCGCATCCACGTGATGCACCGCACCGTCAAGGACGGTTTGGGCAAGGCCTACCTCGCCGGGTTCGCGTGGGGGCTGGAGCGCGACTATCCGGTGATCGTCGAGATGGACGCCGATGGCAGTCATGCACCCGAGCAGTTGCACCGACTCCTGCGGGCCGTGAACGACGGCGCAGACCTGGCCATCGGCTCGCGCTACGTACCCGGTGGCAAGCTTGTGAACTGGCCACGGCGCCGAGAAATCTTGTCCAAGGGAGCTAACACCTACGCCCGGATCGCCCTGGGCAGTTCCATCCGCGATATCACCGCTGGCTACCGCGCCTACCGCGCGCCGGTGCTGCGCGCCATCGGCCTCGACGACGTCGAATCGGCCGGGTACTGCTTCCAGATCGACCTCGCGTGGCGGACCTTGCAACACGGCTTCACGGTGCGGGAAGTCCCGATCACGTTCACCGAACGGGAGATCGGCGAATCGAAGATGGACGGCGGGGTGATCGCCGAATCGTTCCTGAACGTCGCACGCTGGGGCTGGCAGGGGCGGACGGCCCGCCTACGCGGCAAGAACTAGCCGCACCGGACACGAAGAAGCTCCCGGACCAATCAGGTCCGGGAGCTTGTTTCTCGAGTTCTAGTTCTATGCCGTACCGCCGCGGCGGCGCGTCTTCAGTAGATCCATCCGCTCGGCGAGCAGTACATCCAGCTCTTCCTCGGATCGGCGTTCGAGAAGCATGTCCCAGTGGGTGCGCGGGGGCTTGACCTTCTTCTCATCATCTTCGGCACCTTCGAGGATGGTGCCTTCCATACCGTTCTTGCACGGCCACTTTGACGGAACCTCGGCGTCGTCGGCGAACGGGACGTCGAAGATCTCACCATTGTCCGTGCGGTATTGCACGATCCGACGGGGTGCGAGGTCGTGGTCGCGGTCGGTCTCGTAGCTCACCGCGCCCAGGCGGCTCCCGCGGAGTACTCGATCAGCCATGAAGCTATATTCCTCTCACTTTCGGGTCAACAGTCCCATCGTACGCGCCGAGCGGCGACCAGGCACATTACCCGGCGGCACGCACGGTACCGTTTCTGGCGTGTCCGGAACCACGACGCGGCAACGGCCGTACAGCTGCGCATGGTGCGGGCGGGAAATGCTTGATTCCCCGCGCGGTCGCCGCCGGAAGTACTGCAAGAGGTCGTGCCGACAACGGGCATACGAGCAGAAAATGCTCACCGAGGGCACCGCTATTCCCGCCGATGCTCTGATTCTCTCATCAGACGAGGTCTCGGTTCTGGCGGACCGCCTGTTCACATTGCGTTGCGCCGCCGAAGATCTGCGGACGGCCCTGGCCGAAGGCGAACGTCTCGACGCGCTGGCCCGCCTTGCTGACGATCTGGTCGCGGCCGCTCGCGATGCCGAGCGACTGCGATGAGGAGCCGGCTGGTCGTCCGCACCTTCGGACTCTCCCTCCTGGTCACCGTCATTTCGCTGGTAATCGCCTTCCTATACGGCGGTCCAGCAGGCTTGTTCGTCTGCACCATTCTGGCGATCCTCGAGATTTCCCTCTCTTTCGACAACGCCGTCATGATCGCGACCGTGCTCGAGCGGATGAACCCGTTTTGGCAGAAGATGTTCCTCACGATCGGTGTGTTGATCGCTGTATTCGGTATGCGAGTGCTGTTTCCGCTGGTCATCGTGTGGGCGACGGCCGACCTGGCGCCGCGCGAAGCATTACTCCTCGCCCTCAATCCGCCTGACCCGGAGACCCCGGACAATCGGAGCTACGAGACGATCATGGTGGCGGCCCACCCGCAGATCGCAGCGCTGGGTGGCATGTTTTTGTTGATGATCTTCCTGGACTACGCCTTCGACGACGACCGCCAGTCCTGGGGTCGGTTCGTCGAGCACGGACTCGTCCGACTCGGCCGAGTCAAACATGCCGCGGTGGTCATGGCGGTCGCAGTGTTGTTGATCGCCGGGCAGGTTGTGGATGACGATCAGCGGGTCGCGGTCTACACCTCCGGACTGATCGGGATGCTGTTGTACCTGTCGATTCAGGGCTTGACCTCACTCTTCGACGCTCACGGACCGCCCGGCGACGAGGACCGCCCCGCAGCGGAGCTCGCGCCGACGCGACCGCAGCCGGTGGTCGTCGGTGGAAAGGCGGCGTTCATGCTGTTCCTCTACTTGGAGATGCTGGACGCGTCGTTCTCGTTCGACGGCGTTATCGGCGCCTTCGCGATCACCTCCGACCCGGTGCTGATCGCCCTCGGTCTGGGCTTCATCGGTGCGATGTTCGTCCGTTCGCTCACCGTCTACCTGGTTCGCGCCGGAACCCTCACCGAGTACCGCTACCTGGAGAATGGGGCGCACTGGGCGATCGGGGCGCTGGCCACTATCCTCCTAGTCAGCCTGAAGTTCGAGGTCAACGAGGTGATCTCCGGTCTGGCTGGCGTCGTCTTCATCGGGCTAGCGATGGTGTCGAGTATCCGGGCCAACCGCGCCGATCACCGTGCGGCACATCGCGCCGCCGGTACGCCTTAGAATCGTGCTGTGAATGGTGGTGTGAACGATGCATGCGACGAGGGAGACGACGACTCCTACGCGGTGACACCGCTGCAGAAGGCGAGTTCACTGCTAGCGCGCACTGATGCGAGCGCGCCGCTGGTGCGCGCCGCCCAATTCGCCCGACGACTGACTCCACCGGACCGGATGAATGTCGGTTCGACGACGCTGGACCGGCTCTCCTCCGCCATTGGCGACGTCAATGCCCAGCGGCCGAGCGCGGTCCGCGAATTGGGCCTGGCGACCGTTGGCGTCTGGAAGTCACTGGTACGCCGCACCCTGCCCGACCCCAGTGGGCCTACGCCGGTCACCATCATGTTCACCGACCTCGTGGACTTCTCCCGCTGGGCGTTGCGCGCCGGAGATGACCAGGTGCTCGAATTGTTGAACGCGGTGAACCAAGTTAGCGAGCAGGTGATCAACGCCCGCGGCGGCCAGGTAGTCAAGACCCTGGGCGACGGCATGATGGCGGCCTTCGTGGACGGCCGCGAAGCGATCGAGGGCGCGCACGAGGCCGCCGGTGCGGTCAGCGCCCTACAGATCGGTACCTACCGCCCCGCGCTGCGGGCGGGTGTGCACACCGGCGCCCCACGGGCAGTCGGCGACGACTTTCTTGGCGTGGACGTGAACATCGCCGCGCGCGTCTGTGCTGCTGCGGGCGCCGGTGAGGTCCTCGCCAGCGGATCCACTCTGGAACTGGCTGGCGCCGATGGCTACCTGATCAAGCGTAAGCGCTTCAAAGCCAAGGGTGTCCCGAAGGAACTCCAGGTGTACCGCGTCGTTCCGCGGTACGACCAGGGCGGCCCGCATTCGCTATGAGTCGCAGCTTCGGCGACGACGAACTCGCGGACTACTTCGCTGAGATTGAGGCGCGGACCGCCGCGCGGAGCCGTCCCCGGCGCGCGCGTGAATCGGAGGTGAACTACCGGCCGCCGGAGTGCCCCACGCCGGAGAAGATCGACTATCCGACGCTGGCTGCGGTCACCGGCGCCATTCTGGCGATTTCATCATCGGGTCGCGGTCGGCCGACCTTGCGCTCCTATGAATGTGTATGCGGTGCTTGGCACCTGACGCGGTCCCGACGGAATTTCTGACCAACGCGAAGACCCCCGGGGCCGGGGGTCTTCGCGTGATCTCAGCTCAATTAGCCGCGCCGGGGCGGTTCGCCCAGAACTGCGACGGGCGTGTGCGCGAACTGCAGGTTCAGCCGGTCGGTGCGGCTCAAGTTGAAGCGGGCATTCAGTCGGCGGGAATACCCGCGGACGCGGGACGCCAGATCGGGACTGGTGCGATTGGGCATGCTGTCCTCCTCTTTCAGTAAGTTGCTGTCCACTCATTTGTAACCAACCGTCTGCCCGAAGTCAAGTTTCATTCGCGTCGTGTTCACCTTCCGTTCATTGTCATTCGTGCTGTGTGACCAGAATTTCCGTGCGGGCGCGGCCAGCCCGCGACCAACTATCCGGGCGCGGCGCGGACTCACGCTCACCGGTGTGGCGGCGGTCTAGGATCAGGAGACTGTGGCTGCGCCCGCTCCCGGGCGCTCTCGACGGGAGGGTGTCCAATGGCTCAGATTCGGGTCGAATATGGGGGGCGAGTCTGGGATTTCGCCGATCCGGCGGTGATCCGGATCGGCCGCGACGCGACCTGCGACGTGGTGATCGACGTACCGACCGTGTCGCGC